>JAYZPA010000017.1:0-34654 GCA_036150515.1 Planctomycetota bacterium | reverse complement strand
TTGCTTCCGATACTCTCCATATCACCTTTTATACCTATTCACCCTAGATTAAGACATGACCGATCGGCGTCATTAGCTTGATGGGTTATGCACTGAAAAGAGAAACATGCGAAAAATGAACTCCCAACGAGTGCGGGTCATGGACCTGCTGGACCTGAGGACAAAAATCCAAACCGTCTTATGTGAGTTTTATCAATTACAACCTGGAGCATTTCCCCTGTCTGAACGAGTTTTAACCAAACAGGGTACACCCTGTGGAATGCTATTCTGCCTACACGGTCCCCGCAGCGTTAAACTGACGGCTGTATGGGAAACCATTTCGAACACCGTACTGTTTTATGACTCGACCGGACAACGCCGCCAAAAGTTGGCCGTGGACGTTCATGAACAAACCGAGTTATTGGCCTTAGCCAGCTAAACATTTCAGGATTCCATCCAACCCCATCCTTTTTCTACTCGTCGGGAACACCCGAACAAATATGAACCATGATCTTTACACACGATCATTCTTCATACTTATTCGGGTGACCTTCGGGATCTAAAGCGACCAATCCAATTCGGAGGCATGAACAATATGCTCGTACTGTCACGCAAGGAATGCGAGAAAATTCAACTGGGAGATTCGATTACATTAACCATCGTTAAGGTCAGCGGCGACAAAGTACGCCTGGGAATAGAAGCCCCGGCAAACATTAAGGTTTTACGTGACGAACTGGAAAGGTACACGGACGAACCTCAAACCTTAATGCATCCTGCCAAACTACTTGTTGAAGCGGATCTAAAGTCCCTTCCACTTGCATCCTAGTAGTAAACGCATCCGCCTGATGACCAATCGTCTCTGAAACCCTGTATTTTACCTAAAACGACTCGAAACTACCCAAATTAACCATCATTTCAAAGACTTCATCCCTGCCCCCCATTTGAATGATTGACATATAATTCACGAAAAGATAGCTTTATACATATATAGTAGTTTTGCTTGCCTACACTAAACAGTTGCGAAGAGGTTCTTCACAATTTGAGGCTGTAATATCAAACGTACCCGTTTGAGAAATCTACTGTATACCCACCGAAAATTTAATGATCATCTGGCATTTGATTTACAACATTTAAGTCATCAAAACTGTTAGAATGAATCGTTAATCATAGAAGTCAGAAGCGTATTGGTTAGATGCGCTGAAATCATCGTAAAACTATAGTCAATTCGATTTAAGAGCGAACCTTCACAAGACGTTCGGTTCGTGTTACATCGATTCACTCATGCGTGGAGAAATCTGAGTTATGAAATGCAAAGGTAGCAGCATTGGACGCCGGTCGTTTATGCAGGTTGGATTCTTAGGAGGTCTGGGCCTCAGTCTTTCGGACTACTTGCGTATGCAAGAAGCTCGTGGCGACCAGAAATTCTTTGAGAGCAAAGAGGGGCCCGCCAAATCCGTCATCTACATCTACCTTCCCGGTGGATGTGCTCATCAGGAAACATGGGACCCCAAACCATTCGCCCCGATTGAGTATCGCGGTCCGATGAACAGCATTGAAACCAATGTCACAGGGACTCGGCTTAACGAAACCATGGTTCACACCGCGAAGGTCGCGGACAAGATTGCGATTTGTCGCAGCATGACTCATGGTGAAGCGGCTCACGAACGTGGCACGCACAACATGTTCACCGGCTACCGGCCCAGCCCCGCGTTGGAATTCCCCAGTATGGGTTCCGTGGTGGCTCATGAGTTTGGCCCACGTGAAAACCTCCCTCCCTACGTCTGCATTCCGAATCAGCCTAACCGTTTCGCTGGCACGGGATATCTCAGCAGTTCCTATGCCGGATTCAGTCTGGGATCGGATCCTGCCAGTGGTAGTTTCCAGGTTCGTGACCTGCAGTTACCTGGCGGCGTCGATGATAACCGTTTTGGCAAACGTCGTAAAATGTTATCCACGGTGAACGATTACTTCGCTTCCAAAGAAAAGACCGATTCGTTAGACGCAGTCGATACATTCTACGATCGGGCGTACAGTCTGATCAGTAGCCAAAAGGCACGTGAAGCTTTCGACATCAATAAAGAAGAAGCTGCCACCCGCGACCGATACGGTCGAAACACGGCCGGTGCTCGAATGCTATTGGCACGTCGGCTTGTCGAATCCGGTGTTCGTTTTGTAACACTAACCTACGGCGGCTGGGACATGCACAGCAACATTGACGGTGCCATCAAAGGACAGGTGCCAGCACTGGACCAGGCATATGCAGCATTGATTCAGGATTTATCAGATCGCGGATTGCTGGATTCCACTTTGGTTCTGGTCGGTTCCGAATTTGGTCGAACTCCGAAAATCAACGCCAGCGCAGGACGTGACCACTGGCCTAAGGTCTTCAGTGTGGTTATGGCCGGAGGCGGAATCAAACAGGGTATCGTCTACGGTAAATCCAATCCGACGGCAAGCGAGCCTGAAGAAGATGCCCTAACCGTCGAAGACTGGGCAACGACTATTTACGACCGTCTAGGCATCACTGCCGAGAAGGAACTCATGGCTCCTGGCGATCGACCCATTGAAATTGTCAATGGTGGAAAAGTTCGACAGGAATTGATCATATAGCACGGACGACCCATGGTTTACGTTTCCCCGAAGAATTAAACAGCAAAGCGGGTTATGTCAGTTTCCCAACTGACATAACCCGCCCTTTTAACATAAATGGAGCTCTGTTGAGAAAATGATGCGACCCACTCCCCCATCCCGCATGAAGTCCTGGTTATGGCTACTAACAACAGCCGGTCTGCTCTTTGCCACAACGTTAATTCAGGCAGCATCGCCTTCACTCAGCATTATCCTGCCCCGCGGCGTTCAGCGGGGTGTGGAAAATAAGATCTCATTTCGTGGTGGTCGTCTGGAGGATGCGGAAGAGATTTTTTTCTATTCGCCTGGTTTTGAAGTCACCAATTTAACACCGACAGCGAGTGCCGTCGAAGCCACGGTCAACATTGCAGCAGACTGCCGTCTGGGGGAACATGTTGCTCAGGTGCGAACGCGTACCGGCATTACGGAATACCGCACCTTCTGGGTAGGTCCCTTCGGTGCAACGGCTGAAGTGGAACCCAACAGTAGCTTTGAGGAACCCCAGAAGATTGAACTCAATACAACCGTTCAGGGGATTGTTCAAAACGAGGATGTCGATTATTACGCAGTGGAAATGAAGGCAGGCCAACGCCTCTCCGCTGAAGTCGAAGCCATGCGTTTGGGTACGACGCTGTTTGACCCTTACATCGCTATTCTGGATTCCAAACGCTTTGAATTATCGGCTGATGATGATACCCCACTGACCAAACAGGACGCAGTCGCTTCGGCGATCGTTCCTGCCGATGGAACCTATTATGTGATGATCCGTGAGAGCAGTTACGCCGGAAACGGAAACTGCCGCTACAATCTGCACATCGGAACCTTTCCACGACCTGTCGCTGTTTATCCGGCCGGCGGGAAGATCGGGGAAACGGTCGAAGTGAAATTTGTTGGCGATCCGGCTGGTGTCGTGACCCAATCCATTCAGCTTCCGGCAGAAATGGATTCGGAGTTTGCCTTATATCCGCAGGATGCGCATGGCATCGCTCCCTCAGGCAATCCATTCCGTCTGTTTGAAAACGGGAATTCACTTGAAACGGAACCTAACAATTCGGTTGCCGAAGCATGTGCAGCAGAACTACCCAATGCCTTCAACGGAGTCATTCAGGAAGATACGGATGCCGACTTTTTCCGCTTTACCGCAACCAAGGGTCAGGTTTTCGACATCGAGTGTTTTGCCCGCCGCATTCGATCCCCATTAGATCCGGTAATGAACTTGTACAACGCAACCGGGGGTTCGCTTGCCGGAAATGATGACTCACGTGGACCGGATAGTTATTTTCGATACACTTTTCCTGCCGACGGTGAGTACGTTCTACGTGTTACTGACCATCTTGGTCGTGGCGGCGAAGCGTTTGTCTATCGCGTTGAATTCCGACCGGTCGTCGCTTCCCTGTCGCTGGGCATCCCGCGCGTGGCACGGTATTCACAAAGCCGACAACAGATTTTTGTCCCGCGTGGAAATCGGTATGCAACGTTGATCTCGGCAGCCCGATCCAACTTTGGTGGTGAACTGCAACTGCTCAGTGACGGACTCCCCGCCGGAATTACAATGCATACCGAGAATATGGCCGCCAATATGAGTGTCATGCCCGTGGTATTTGAAGCGGCAGCCGACGCGCCCTTAGCCGGCAGTCTGGTAAAGTTCACTGCCAAACATACAGACGATGCAACGGGAATTACTGGCCACTTCAAAAATCGCGCTGATTTGGTAATCAGCGCCCCTGGCCAGTCACTTTACGTATACAAGGATGTCCAGCAGTTACCCATTGCGGTTGTGGATGAAGTTCCGTTTACGCTGGAAATCGTCCAGCCTCAAGTACCTATCGTACGAACCGGTGTGATGAATATTAAAGTGATCGCTCATCGTAAAGAAGGCTACACCAAACCAATTACACTGCAACTTCCCTTCCGACCACCAGGAATCGGTACGCGATCAACCGTGGTCATGGGTGAAGGGCAAACTGAAGCACTGTATCCCATCAATGCGGCCGGCAATGCTCAGCTACGTAGTTGGCCTATCTACGTCCTTGGATCCGCGGATATAGGCGGCACGGGCTGGATCTCATCACAACTTGCAACCCTCGAAGTTGCTGAACCGTTCGTTACGTTCCAGATGGAACGAGCGTCGGTCGAACAAGGACAGGAAACTCAGATTTTCTGTAAACTCAATCAGGCAACTCCCTTTGACGGTACGGCCACCGTTCAACTGCTCGGTTTGCCGGCGAAAGTCACGACAACCAATCTGGAATTTAACAAAGATACGGCTGAATTGGTTTTTAATATCAAGACCGATCCCAGCAGTCCGGCAGGGAAACATACCAATGTCTTTACGCAGATTACAATTACGAAAAACGGAGAACCGATAACCTCACGAGCCGGTACCACGCAACTTCAAATCGACAAACCACTTCCTCCGCCGCCCAACGCACCTCCTAAACCCAAACCCGCGCCCATGCCAGCGGCAACGCAGGTCGCCAAGCCGGCACCGAAGCCCATGGCAAAACCATTGACACGGCTGGAAAAACTACGACTCGCTGCACAACAGCGTGCCGGAACCGAAGCTGGCAGCGAAGAAGAGTAAACCACTTTTGATGATCCAACAACTGTAACCCTCCTAACCATTAGGTTTTGAAATGATGAATGTAAATATAAAGTTCACTGCACAACTGGCGATCCTCGTGATGACGACCCTCTGCTGGGCTGTATCAGGTCATACGGCAGAACTTACGAAAATTGAAGCTTATCCGGCGAATATTGATCTATCCAGCTCAAGGGATCATCAGACCATTATTGTTCAGGCAGTCTATGCCGACGGGATCACCCGGGACGTTACGTCGGAAGCCACGCTGGCCGTTGCCGACACCAATCTGATTACGCTCAAGGGTACCTCCCTGTTTCCCGCAGCTGATGGCGAAACCAACGTAACGGTCACGTATGAAGGTAAGAGTTTAACCTTACCAGCGGTCGTAAAAAACGCTGCTTCCACTCCAGCACTGAGCTTTAAGAATGATATCATGCCCATCTTTATGAAGGCCAATTGTAATACCGGCAGTTGCCATGGGGCGGCCAGTGGCAAAGATGGTTTCCGCCTGTCACTTTATGGGTTCGACCCCAACGGCGACTATCAACGGATCACTCGCCAAATTGGTAATCGTCGTGTCAATCTGGCATTTCCTCATGACAGCCTCGTCCTGACTAAAAGTACGGGAACCGTTCCACACACCGGTGGTACCCGGTTCCGCAAAGATGACCCACTTTACAACCTCATACACGAATGGCTGGATGCCGGTGCAAAAAATGATCCGGGCGAAGTGCCCACGGTTACTAAAGTCGACATCTATCCCAAAGGCGCGGTGATGGACGGCGAGGGCGCCTCCCAAAAAATAACCGTTCGCGCTTATTACTCGGACGGTACTGACCGCGATGTCAGCCACTTGGCGTACTTCCTCTCCAGCAATGACAATTCCGCCATTATTGAGCAGGATGGCGTTGTCACCGCTCAAAACCGGGGTGAGGCCTTTATTATGGCTCGCTTTGATACCCATACTGTTGGAACGCACTTTATCGTACTGCCTAAGGGGCTCCAGTTCACCTGGCAGGAAACCCCGGAGAATAATTATGTCGACACACTGCTGCATAACAAATTCAAGAAACTGAGAATTCTCCCTTCGGAACTCTGTTCTGACGAAGAGTTTCTCCGCCGGGCCACACTCGACATTACCGGTCGGGTTCCTACCGTGGAAGAATACAATGCCTTTCTCGCTGATGCCGATCCCAAGAAACGTGACATACTCGTAGATAACTTGCTCGGCCGGAAGGAATTTGTTGAATTATGGGTCATGAAATGGGCCGAGCTATTAACGATTCGAACCACCAACCAAATTAGCTATAAGTCCATGTTGCTGTATTACACCTGGCTGCAGGATAAGATTGCCAACAATGTGCCGATGAATGTCATGGTTCAGGATCTTCTGGGAAGCAATGGCGGTACGTTTGCCAATGCAGCGACAAATTACTATCAAAATGAAACCAACACACTAAAAGTTTCCGAGAATGTCGCTCAGGTATTTATGGGAATGCGGATTCAGTGTGCCCAGTGCCACAACCATCCATTCGACCGCTGGACCATGGATGATTATTACAGTTTCGCCGCATTCTTCTCTCAAATCGGACGCAAGCGAGGTGAAGACCCCCGTGAAATCATCGTTTTCAACAGTGGTGGAGGCGACGTCCGACATCCTATCGGAAACCGTGTTATGACTCCCAAATTCCTTGGCGGTGAAACTCCAGATGTCGCCGGTAAAGACCGCCGTGTCGTGATGGCAAACTGGCTGGCTTCAGACGAAAATCCATACTTTGCCCGCAACCTTTCCAATATCGTCTGGGCTCATTTTTTTGGACAGGGAATTATCAACGAAGTCGATGACGTTCGTGTCAGTAATCCACCCGTGAATGCTGAATTGATTGATACGTTGGCTTCCAAATTTACTGAATACAATTATGACTTCAAGAAAATTGTTCGTGACATCTGCACCTCGCGTGCCTATCAACTCAGCACCAAAACGAATGAAACGAATGAGAAAGATACACGCAATTTCTCGCATTCCTCGTTACGTCGCATGCGCGCGGAAGTCATGCTGGATGCCATTACACAAATTACATCCACATCCAACAAATTTCCCGGATTGCCTAACGGTGCACGAGCCGTACAGATTGCTAATGGAAATACCAGTACCTATTTTCTGACGACGTTTGGCCGAGCCAAACGTGAGACCGTTTGCGCTTGTGAAGTGAAAATGGAACCCAACCTCTCGCAGGCTTTACATATGCTTAACGGCGATACGGTGAATTCCAAAATTCAACAGGGGAAATTGATTCCAACCCGTCTGGGAGAAGAAGTTCCGATTCCTCAAATCCTCGAGGAGCTTTATATCCGCTGCCTGTGTCGAAAACCAACAGAAAAAGAGCTAACGAATCTAATGGAGATCATTTCACAGGAAGAGAATAAACAGCAAGCGCTGGAAGATACATTTTGGGCTTTGCTAAATTCACGTGAGTTTTTGTTTAACCACTAAAGGAATGATCTCTCTTTGAAAGAGTCGTTTTACCCTCAACAACTTTTTATGTGTGTTATGACTACGGGAACACCACATTATTCAGATCCCGTAAACATGCGATCCTAATTCCCATCCCACCGGTTTGCAGAAATCAAATCCGCAAACCCCTTAATCCATCCCCCACGGAGTGCAGCTAATGTTTCGTCAATTTTTACTCAGCGTTCTGATTCTGATTGTTACCACCGTTGGGATGGCACAAGAGAAGAAGGAAGAAAAAATTACCTGGGACGACCACGTTTCTCCGATTCTAAGACAGCGTTGTGTCACCTGCCATAACATTAACAAGAAGAGCAGTGGCTTGGATCTCTCGTCCTATACCAACATCATGCTGGGAGGTTCGTCGGGCGATGTTATTGAAATCGGTTCTGCTGCAGACAGCTATCTTTACCTGCTGATTACCCATGAATCCGAACCGTTCATGCCGCCCGAGGCCGACCCAATTCCGGCCACTGAAATCGCGACCATTGAAAAGTGGATTGATCTGGGAGCTCCGGAAAATTCGGGCAGTAAAGTCATGGTTCCCAACAAACCTAAATTTGAATTTGCATTAAGCGAAAACCCGTCGGGCAAGCCCAGTGTTCCGCCCATGCCCCAGCGTTTAAATAAGCAACCCAGTATCTATTCACCAAAGACTGCCGCAGTTAGTGCGATTGCCACGAATCCCTGGTCCTCATTGACCGCCATCGCGGGTCAAAAGAAAATCACGCTGTACGATACCAGTACACTGGCCATTCAGGGCGTTCTGGACTATCCCGAAGGAATTGCTTACACGTTAAAATTCAGCCGAAACGGCAGCCTTCTGCTCGCTGGAGGCGGTACGTCATCGTCCACAGGGAAAGTCATTGTCTATAACGTTGCCAATGGTGAGCGGGTCTTTGAAGTCGGAGATGAATTAGATGCCGTGCTGGGTGCAGATATCAGCGCAGATCAATCGATGATTGCCTTAGGAAGTTCCTCTAAACTGGTTCGCATCTATTCCACGCGTGATGGATCACAGCTTTTTGAAATTAAGAAACATACCGACTGGGTAACCCGAATGGAGTTTTCACCCGATGGCGTACTTTTGGCAACTGGCGACCGCAGTGGCGGAGTGCATGTTTGGGAAGCCTTTACGGGGCGAGAATACTTAACGCTCAAAGGTCATTCGGGGCGCATTACAGGTATTTCCTGGCGCGCGGATTCCAATATCCTTGCCACCTGCAGCGAAGACGGAAGTGTTCGCCTTTGGGAAATGGAAAACGGCAGTCAGGTGAAGTCCTGGGGAGCCCATGGCGGCGGTGTTTCCAGCCTTGAGTTTGCCCGTGACGGCCGTCTGGTCACATGCGGTCGTGACCGTATTACCAAAGTCTGGAATCAAGATGGCGCCCAACAACGCGCTTTCGAAGCCTTTGCCGACATTGCACTGGAATGCTCTTTCTGTGACGAAACCAATCGCGTGATCTCTGGTGACTGGACCGGCGAAATCAAGATCTGGAAAGCAGATGATGGAGCGCTGCTGGGTAAACTTGCCTCCAACCCACAACCTCTCGAACAACGACTCGCTGACTCCAATGCAGCGCTGGCCGCAGCTAAAGCCAAATATCAGCCGCTGGCAGAAAACGCCGCCAAATTACGCGCGGCGGAAGAACTCATCAAGAAAAACCTGGTAACGGCTACGCAGAAAATGGATGCCGCGACCAAAGCAGTCGCCACGGCAGATTCCCAAATCGTTATCTATCAAAAGTCCAGTACAGAACTGGATACCAAATTCAAAGCGCTGACAGCAACCGCGACCAAAACGGCGCCGGTTATCCCGGGGCTCACCGAATCTGTAGCAAAAGCCAAAGTGGCGGCTGCTGCAAATACTGATGATAAAGAGCTAACCGCACTTACGGCACAGCTTGAAGCCGCCTTGAATAAACGCACCACCGATTTGAACAATACGCAGACCGCGGCAGCAAAGACCAAGGGGGAGCTCGATACGGCTCGCCAACAACTCGCGACCGCCGAAAAACAAAAAACCGACTCAACTACTGCCATGAACAATGCGAAAAAAGAGGTTGATGCGATTACGGCAACGGTTAAACCAGCCGAAGAAGCAGCGGCCGCCGCCGCCACGCTCGCAGCAGCCGCACAGGCAGTCGTCACATCCAGCCAACAGCTGGTTGATACCTGGACAAGCGAAATCGCCTTCACCGCTCAACTCAAGGATCTTTACAGTCAACTGGATGCCGCTCGGGCAACCTTGGGAAGCCATCAACAGACGCAGGCAGAAATGAACCTCGCCCGGCAAACCGCGCAGGGCGTCTATGATGCCGCTCAGACACAAGTCACGGCGGCAGATACCGCGGTCACTAATGCAACAAAACGAGTTTCCGACGCGTCTGCTGTAGCCGCAGCCGCTCTAAAAACCCAACAGGAAAAAGAACAAGCACATACCACAGCGACAAAAAATCTGACAGATCTCAAGACCGTCATTGCCGCGTTAGCCGGTGCGGTTGCTAAGGCCAATGAAGCCGTTGAGGTTACCGGAGGCGATAAGGAACTGCAAGCTGCCGCAGATGCACTTAAAACCCTGACGGACAAAAAAACCACCGAGGTCGCAGCCGCAGAGAAACTCATTGTCACGCGTAAAACCGAACTGACAGCAGCCCAAGAGGCTTATATTGCAGCCCAAAAAGTCGTCACCGATGCAGAAACCGCCCTCACCGCCGCTCAAAAAATACAAGCGGATGCGGTTGCGGCGCGGAAACCAACCGAAACTGCTTTAGCGGCAGCCGTAGCGGCGCTCACCGCTGCCGACAGTACTGTTCGTGATGCCACAACCGTTGTTGACCAAATACAACAACAGGTTGTACAGCTGCAAAACCCAAGCTAACATCGGTCGATGTCTGATCTCTACTCATCGCCCTCAAGCGTGATAATCAGATGACGCGGCCCCGCATGATCTCGATGTTCTGCTAAATAGATGCCCTGCCAGGTGCCCAGTAGCAAGCGACCCTGACAAACCGGGATCGTGACACTGCAACCCAGTAGGGAGGCCTTGACATGCGCGGGCATATCATCAGGACCTTCCATCGTATGAACATAAGGAAAGTCCTCCGGTGCAATCGCACTGATCGAAGACTCTAAATCTGTTTGTACGTCCGGATCCGCATTCTCATTGATCGTTATTGATGCCGAGGTGTGCTGGATGAATAGGTGCAGCAAACCTGTTTGAATCGTTGCAAGCTCCGGTATCGCCTCAAGTACATACGAGGTGATTAAATGAAATCCCCGCGATTGAGCCGGCACGACCATCGACTGCTGATACCAGACCACGATACATCTCCTTTGGTAGAAATCTACACCGGTTGTCAAAACAGACCTGAAAACTAATCCAATATGCTCGTCATTACAACCATGCCTCTCCCATTCTCAACGACTTATAAACGGCGTTTATTGATGCAAAACAGGCATTCACGCTCCGCCCCTTTTGCCTAACCCTTTCTGATGTCAACCCTCCAAAAACAAAGTTACCTCATGGGGCTCATTTTAAGGGTTATAATTCCACCCTAATGAACTCTGGGGTTTTTATAGCTATATTTCGATTCGCTGGAATCTATCGTTAGAAAACGAGTTTTTCACTTATTTTAATGTATTTATTGTATCCGGTTCTCTTATCCAGGTGTTTTTAGGATCGTAATCAAGGATATCGGCCAGCCTCGTAAGGGTTATAATTTTTGTATAACATTTTTTCAATTAAATGTTATTTTATTGTTGACTGTTGTAATTGAAAGCTAATAATAGGACACTCCAAGAGATTAGTGTACTTTGGGTAAACGATTGCTCACGTGGTATCCACTACCACTACCTGTGAAACAATCTGCAACACGCCAATAAGAAGAATTATTACGGCCCAAAGTGATAAACGGCATTGAAGCCAGCACGAATTTCCACAACCAGAACACTGTTGATCGCAGTCATTTCGATTTGAATCGTCAGCTTGCATAACAAGACAACGTTCAAATTGAACCCATGGGGATTGAAGTACGTATTAGAGACGGTATCGATGTTGTCTTCCCAGACGATCGCGAGCCGATGAAACGACCTTAAATCACCAGAGAACTCGATTTAACCATAGTGATGTTTTTTAGAAAAGTATTGAGATAAGGTATTAGACAAATGTCAAATGTACAGAATGTATTTGAGGCAATTCTCAAATATGGACATGATGAAGATTTCGCGCCAACCGACGGTGACGAATTTGAAGCAACGAATGCACCCGCGGGTTCCGATGAGAAAATCGAAATCCTGCGTCGACGCGTACAGCAGGGAACGCCCCTGTGGCACCTCAACGATCGCCACGATTACAGCGGTTTAACGGGCGCGGTACGTCCTCGCGAATAGACATCAACATCGTTGTTATCAACAACGTAAAAACCCCTGCACGACCTTGACGGTCCGCAGGGGTTTTTTTGTGGGTTTCAGGTAGCCTCTCAGACTCCCTACGCCAAATTCAAGCTTCTTCGCGAACCTCATTCCATCGTTAACATCCGGGTACCATAAATCCACCCGTAATTTGAGTTTGTGCCAGATCGTCAATCCAAGCATCGATCAGTGTTTTAATATTGGCGTTCGCATCCAATTGAGTTACCGCATCGATGGTCCGATCAACACATGCAATGATGGTCTCTTCGTCCCCCACCCAAGAATCCAGCATGGCCTGCATCGTCGTCTGTGCCAACGGATCCCCAGCACCCTCACTGCCAATCGTTTTCAACAGCATCAAATGAAAAATGCTCAGAACAATTTCAGCCATTTGTTGAAAGCGTTCGCGTTGCGCCGCACTTTCTTTGGGGCTACAAACATAGGCTTCCACGATCACTGCCAGTTCATGGGGTGCCTGGTAGAATTCCGGCAATAACTGACAGACCTTTTCTCGAACCTCGACGAATTCATCGTCGATCCTGCTGAGGGCTACCTCAACACTACCGCCAGCGAGACTGGCCATCAGCCAAGCCTGATCGGCATTTGTTGCCGCATCCGTATCTAACAGAATTTGCTGTACCTGAAGATCATCAAGCGGATGAAACAAAATGGTCTGGCATCTGGAGTGAATGGTGGGCAGAATTTTCTTTGGATTACTGGCCAGTAGAATCAATACCGAACCAGGAGGAGGTTCTTCGAGCGTTTTCAGCAGGGCATTCGCCGCTTCATCCTGCATACAATCCGCGTCATCAATAATCGCGATCTGACGATTTGCCTGTGCCGGTTTCAAATTGAGCTGATAACATAGTCCGGGGTAATGGGTGGTCTGAACGCTGGATTTTAGATCAAACACACCCACCGTTGGTTCACTTGAAGAGGACGCTCTGGCATCCATGGGGTCATCGGAAACCAGACCCTCCGCTGGTATTTCAGACGTGCCCGAGGCATCGGCATAGGCTGTTTTTTTTCCACCGACTATCTGGGATTTAAGGATCGAGCGTTTCCCTTGTTTTCGATCGATCCCAATCACATGCAAATCAGGATGTGAATTGGCGAGCGTTTGAATACAGGAGGAACAAATACCGCAGGGATCTGTTTCAGTGGTATTCCGTTGGTCACAAAACAGTGTTTGCGCAAGTTTCAGAGCCAGTTTGCGTTTTCCAATGCCTGCGGGTCCAAGAAACAGAAAGCTGGATCCCAACCGTCCCTGTTGCAAATTACGTCTGAAATATTCAGCCTGTTGATCGTGTCCAACGATATCGCGCCAACTCATGATTCTTGCTCACCCTCTAAATTCATCCGTTTCCGAGCAATCTTCTGTATTTCCGACTGAACCTCTTCCACCGAACGCGCCGCATCAATAACCGCAATGGTGTCCGGATCCTCTTCCGCTTCGATCAGGAATCCCTGACGAACCTGTTCCATATAGTCCAGTCCCTGAGATTCGATCCGATCCAACTCCCGATCCATCCGTCCACGAGCGGTCATCACATCCATATCCAGCAGAAAGATAAGGTCGGGATATAATCCACCTGTCGCAACCTCGCCCACCTGCCGAATCACTTGGGGATCCAGACCCCCGGCATGCCCCTGATAGACAATGTTCGCTAGTAAAAATCGGTCACACACGACCGTCACACCGCTGCTTAACGCGGGGCGAATCACTTCATTGACAAGCTGAGCTCGGGCGGTCATATACAACAGCATCTCACTACAACGGTCGATGGCCATCGTATGTTTTTCGAGCAGTATGTTTCGCAGGGCGTCGCCCAACGCCGTACTTCCGGGATCCCGACAAAACAGAATTTCATGACCCAGCGACGTGAGCCACTGTGAAAACATCTCGATTTGAGTGGACTTACCCACTCCGTCGGTACCATCAAAACTGACGAACATTGATTGAATTATTCCGTATCGCGCCACTTTAGAATCATTGCCGTATGCTATCCAAGGTTGTAACACACATCCAGGCACATGAACACTAATAGAACGGCGACTTCATGCCATTAGAACAACCCTGAGGGAATCTGAAATTCGAATTGCGGCAGTGAAAATACCGGAACCGTGAATCAAATATCGGTATCCTGTTCCGCCGTTGCAGGCTTCGGTTCAACAGGAGCGGATTCCGTCGGGAGAAATTCCGGTATTTGACGTGTTGATTCATCTGCCTCAGTTGATTCAACGGCTCTTGCCGCAGTCGGTTCCTCGGGTACAATCGTGAGCTCATCAGATTCATCGGCTACATCAGCTGCCTGCTCATCATCCCGCTCGGACGATAAAGGCCCCTGGCTGATCACTGCGGGTCGGGTAAATCCATAGTCCATATACCGACTGGCATCACGTTGACGGGCACGGTCCATCGCGTCCGCATACGCTTTTCCTGGCCAAGCTCCCTCAGACAGATGAATGTCATTGTACTTCAATAAAGTACCCTTCCGATAATGTACTTCGGCAATGGACTTGGTATGGGCTCCCAAAACACGATAGTAATCTGTCTGAGCCTGTGCATGGCGCCTTTGGGCTTGTAACACCTGATCCAAAGTCGTCTTGCCGCCTTTATATAAAGCGACAGCGGAATCGACTTCCTTTTGTGAAATCGCCCAGCGATTATAATGCAGCTGAGCCTGACGATGATTGTAATCCAGATTTTTCATAGCGCTGGTTAACAAATGCGACGTATTTAATTCCATATCCTCCAGTCGGACCAGATCGCGTTTCAGATTGAGTTGGGCATTGCGAACCGCTGCCAGTTCCTGTCGAGCACCGATTCGTGGCGGTCGAATATCAATCCCTACTCTTAACTCCTGATGATTTCCTTCGGTCAGGCCATCCCATGCAGTGGATCCAGGCGCTACAAAATTCAGGCCTTTCCGCTCTGCGCTAATCAAATCATCTCCGTAGCCAAGCCAGCGATAAAGCGCGACGAGGTTCACTTGAGGCAGGGTGTTATGTCGAGCCAACTTCAATTCCAATTGACGGCGTTTGATCGCCCATTTCTGCTGTCGCAATTCCACGTTGCGAAATAGTGCTTCGTCATGGGATTCCTGCCAATCGAACACGACTTTAGCCTGAATGGGTTCCTGGGAAGGCCGAATCACCCGACCATCGGAAGGTGACAGCCCCATCAGCCAGCGTAAACTCTGCTCCGCTCGCATCAAGTCATTCCAGGCCGTTTCCACTTGTGCCTGAAAGAAAAAATACTGCTCCTGTGCCTGTGCCTCTGCCTGAGCCGTTTCAATTCCACCAACGTATTTTTCATAAGCAATTTTCCAGGTCACCTGAGCGCTATCGCGTGCAATGCGGCTTGCCTCGAGATTTCGGTAAGCCGTATACAGATCCCAATAGGTATTTTCAATGTCCATCACCATATTTCGGACGCTTGTCTCGAATATCGTCAGGCTGACATCCGTATTAATTCGCGAAATCATGACCGGAATACGATTGACCATGGTTCCATTGCCCCGCAGCAATGGTTGAGTAACCTCGCCTTCAATAGCCGTAAACCAGTCCGATGGCAACGCCCGGCCAAACCCGCGATTATTCGAATCGTAAATCGTCTGGTTTCTTAACGTAAACTGGGTACCCGTTGCCGCTCGTTTTGTTAAAGCAACATCGATCTGACCCAAATCCTGTCTAAAATTGAATGGTACAAATCCAAAGTCCGACGTGTTGACATTCTGCGGACGATCGGACTTCTGCCAAAACATGCTGGTGGTGAATTGAGCGTCAAATACAGACAATGCAGCCTGCACACCACTCTGAGGATCCGTCTCAAAAATAGCCGGATCATAAACGGTTGTCGCTCCAGCGGTTCGACCTGATAAACCATCCGCAAATCCAAACGGAGTGACCGAACCTAAATTACGAATGACCTTACTGTTCTTCAGGGCCGTTTGAACAGCCTCCTGCAAAGATACTTCCCAGGGCTTATCAAAGTCCGGCTTGCTAAGCGTGATCGGCTCTCGTGTACGCGTGACTTCCGTGATCGGTTCGTGATTTACGTCCGGGTACTCAATCTCTAATTCGCTGTCCAAATAATGACTTAATTCTCCTCGCTCCCTCAAATAGGAGGTCGGAGATGCCGAGCAACCCGCCAGTAGAGCAACCAAACTCAGTGGTATCGTCACAATTCTGAGTGCTTGTTCAATAGACGTTGACACAATTTAACCTTAGTTTCCGAAGCACATTTTCGCGGGCGTTTTTTTTATTTCCTGCGTAGTTACAATTTGTCTTGTAACCAACGGTCCCCCCCTTCATCACCCGTTTGATGGACATCCAAAGCTGTGTGCAAAAAGCGATCGTCAGTCCGGTAAACGGTAGAGCAGAAATCGTCCGGACCAATACAAAACTTGCATGAAAACACCCACTTCGAGGCGATTTTTACTGATTTGCCAACCAGTTTGACTTAATTGCCTGATTTATCCAGATTGCAATAAGTCGTTCGTATGCCGAGTGCACAATCCAGGGTCGGAATGTGTGTCTTCCAGACGCTATTTTGGACCTGGAATCAGAGATACATACCGAGAAATCCGTCGTCCTGGTCGGATTCAGCAGCGATCCGTGCAATACGATCACGCGTTTTCTCTAAATCACCAGCTGCAATATACCGATCAAATTCCACTTTAACCGCTTCTTTAACAGCCAATTCAAACCACTGCACGATGGGTTGTGTCAGCCAGTTACACGTTTCACCTACCAAAGTCGTCGTCAAATCCACGCGTTGAGTTGATTCATCACGCTGATCGGTAAGCACAGTCGCTTCGAAGGAGAACTGCAACATTCCCTGTTGGGGATCATTCGTCAAATGGTAGACGGCGTGAGCATTAAACAAGAAGTAGCTATTAAATGAACCATGGCGTTCGATCGCCTTTTTGATTTTTTCACATCGTTCCTGATATGCCGGAGAGGCATCCAGCGGAACATCCAGCCGTCCAACCGAGCGCAATGGCAAGCAATCAAATGAAATTTCAACCCAGCGATCCATGAGTTTTGATGCCCTAGTTATTTAACCACGATCCCAATGACGTATCCAATCAGTATCCACTGTTTGGTTATGACATTCAATCCTGAGCCGTATGACTTTTCGTATGCTCGGCTATAGGACGGTCAATACGAACTTGACTCATTCACTAGCAACGGGAATGCCAGACGGTTTACCCAGATTATAGGACAGCATCAGCCAGCCATTTTCTGCGACGAGTTGTCGTAGTAAAAGATTCCCAGCATTTTCCCATTTACCCGGCAGGGTAATGCCACCCTCACCGACAATATCATCCTTGAAAAAGGCATTGAATTTTTTGCTCATGACGGTCTTCGTTGCGACCTGTCCGACGGTCAGAGTCTTGCTGGTTAAGAAGTCAACTTTCACATCACCCTCTCGTTGCAAACGCATACCTGTTTCGGTTTTTTCAACGTCATACGTTGCGGCGATTCGAATCATTTCACGAATCACCCGATTTCCATCGCGAAATTGCTGTCCTTGAATCGCAATGACAATCTGATTATCCCGAAAACCGACGCTAATCGGTTGGGATTTAGAGAAAGTAATGGCCCAGCTCTTCTTGCCCGGCCCGGTCTTCAGTTCTTCCGGGATTTCCGCACCCAGATCCGTCATATGCTGTACCAGTTTCTCGTCGGTTAGTTCCACACCCCCCAAAACCACTTCGGTAAAGTTTCGCACAAACGATTCATGTAATCGCATTGCGACGTCGGTGCCTTCATCCAACGCCGGAGGTTCAGATGCGGCTGCAATTTGAAATCGCCCTGTTTGCAGCAAACTCATATACAGATATTTTTTCGTCGAATTGGAAACAAAATTAACCGGAAAACCGCCACGGCGAATCAACGGATTGCGTACTTTGCTTTGGTAACCATCACGAACGTCCGCCAGCATCTCTAGCACGCGTGCATCCATTTTCTGCGTAACCGAATCAACGGCAAGTTGCGACGCTGCTTCTTCGTTCCCCGAACGTCCTTTAATAAATTTTGTTCGGGCAATCGACTCATATCCGGAAGAGGGCGCATCAATACTCTCCAGTTCCAATTTCGTGCTGGCTTCAGCCTTCGACGGCGTCATGGTAAACCCATTCTCATCAAAGGAAACGCTTTTTTCAGCATGGACGGTTGTGGTCCCATTGGTGACGACGGTTACACCCGATTTCTTTGCAACGTTTTTGCTTAATGCGGTTCCGTCGAGCATCACATTTAATGTGGCTCGTTCGCTGTTTTCGGCAATCTCAAAAGATATTTGCCCCTTCATCGTGGCCGTGCCTTTGACGGGAACACCTTTAACAACCTGACTCACATCCTCCGTTTCATTTACTTCCATCTTCTCTCCGGAAGAAACAAGATGCTGCGATACATGGAAATATATATTGGGCTGATAAAACTGATAACGTATTTCATTACGCAGTTGAGTTGCCTGATCCGCTCGTTCAAGCCAACCAATCACCCGGCCAATTTGCCAGGCATATTCATTGTTCGCCGATTGAAGATAATTCTCCAGACTGACAGCCAATCTGTCGACTTGAGCCGTATACATCGCCTCACTTTGGGGATTGCTACTGAAATACACAGCATTCATATAAGCCCGTAAAGCCGTTCTCATCTGTGTAAACACGGGAAGCTCCAGCCCCTCGACCTCAGGACCATAAAAACCTTTCAGCGAAGCATCAAGCCGCCCCAAATTAGGGCTGTCTTTCGCAAGTTCCTCGACTAACCCATCCCATTGGAGTTGGGTATTCCAGTCATAATCTCCCCGATTCGAGTTTAGAAACGCTTTTAGATCGCTTAAAGAAGCATTTACGGCAGCTCGTCGAGCCGCAACCTGCTGGTCCGTGATAGCCACATATTTTGGTGGGTTCGTTTTTAACTGAGCTAATACCTGTTTCAGGTTAATCGAAGGTAATGCCTGAACCCAGCTTTCAAGCGCTTGCCGAGTCTGCTCGGCAGTCACCCGTTGTTTTTTCGGGAGATCTGGAAGCACACGAATAAAATGATCGCGAATGGAAACGATTTCCGTTTTCCGAGCCGTAACGCCTTTGCGCAACACCAAATTGAGTTGGTCATATTTCAAATCAGACTGCAGTTGTAATCTGGCCTTATCTTTTTTCTGTGATTCAATCAGGCCGGTAGACGACATGCGCGCTTTATTGATTGCTTCGGTAAGATCATCAGCGTAGGTGAATTGCGGAAACGCAATCGTAACGATCAGTGTCATCCATGCTAAACGGTTCATAACATGTTCTCGTATAGAACGATCCATTCTGGTACTCCTGTTAAACCTGCAGCAACCTGCTCGACACTCTTTGTCAAGTCATCCCGGTCTCCGCCAATCGCCAGCCAACGTGATCCAGCCACGCAACGATAGCTATCGGCAGGTTGATTCAATAGAACCTGATTTACTGAGGAACGTATTCTTCCCCAGATAACCGAATACCGCAAGTTCAACTTGATACCCAAGTCCCCCTGAATTAACTGTTTTTGCCGATTTATTTTCTGATATCCCCTAAACCGTCAAAACTCGTCTTACTTTCATCTGTAGTTTTCACAAATAATACATTTGCTACGTTTTGTTCGCCTAAGTTTTCATTAACCAATCTCCAATCCCATGCATTGTACCCGGCCAAATCTGACCAAACGCGCCTTTGGTTTATACAAGTTTGCTGCCATCCATCTGTGGGCAACCGTCCTTTTGGGCACACTGCTAAGCGGATGTACACCGTGGAGAATACCAAAGATTGATCCTCAGGGAGCAGCTGTTTTCAGTCCGAATGAATCGACGATCCTTACGCATCCTTTTCGGGACTCAAAAGATGTGGGGGGCTTTCCCAATCCGTTTCCCAAGCCTGTATTTCGAGGCCCGGAGCCCATTCCATCAACAGTCGCAACTCATCCGTCTACCACAGCCACCCCTAACGGCCAGACCGTGATAACCCCCGGATCGATATGGGTGTCTCCGAGGGTCATTGCCGCACCGATTGGCAGTGCCGTTCTGGTCAAGTCCGGTTTAGTCGGCAAAGGTAACGAACTGCTGCGGGGTAAAAAGCTGGAATGGACCATTGCCGCCGGGAGCATCGGAAAAATCGAATCTGCCGGTGGCGGTAATCCAAATACATTTCGCTGGCTCTTTCCTAGTTATGGAAACAAAATTACTGAATCTTATGCCCACACTCTTTCAGCCGATCGCACGGAGGTAGTCCGTCCTGAACCTGCAGAACTTAACACAGAAATCCATGTTCGTCGGGGCGAGTGCTGGGTCACCGTGTCGGCACAAGAGGCGGGAACAACCGAACTGTTAATCGGTGCTGCAACGGAGTTGGAGTGGGACAAACAATTTCAGCAAATTAAGGTTCATTGGGTCGATGCGCAATGGCAATTTCCATCTTCCGTATCCGCACCTGCCGGTCAGGATCAGATCCTAACCACATCGGTGCTCCGCCAGTCTGATCAGTCTCCACTGGCAGGATGGACCATTCGATACCGATTGGTCAGCAATCGTTCAGCAACCCTCTCGTCAACGCAAAACAATGAGCAGCTCGATGTTATTGAAACCCAAACAAATTCTTCCGGAAAAGCCAGTATCCGCGTTTCACCTAATCAAGCTCAATCAGGCGTTGTCCACGTTTTCATCGAGATCATTCGACCCGCAGAGGAAGATCAGCAAATTCCTGCATTGGTGGTAGGCGAATCCTCAGCACAAGTCAGTTGGAACGCTCCGCAACTAGCGATTGAAACCAGTGGCCCCAAAACCGTCGAATTGGGCCAACCGCTGCGTTACACGGTAGCCGTTTCCAACCCGGGGAATCAAACCGCGTCGGATGTGGTCGTTATCCAAACCCTCCCTTTTGAATTAAATGTCGACGCCAGCAATCCCGTCGCCAACCTGACAGGCCGGCAGGCAACATGGAATTTAGGAGATCTTCCTCCACAAACAGAAAAACAAATCACGATCCAGTACCAAACCGATACACTGGGGCACTATAACCAATTGCTAACTGCCCGTTGCAAGGAGGGATTAGAGTCCCAGTCCGAATCGCTGCTGGATGTCGTCGAATCGCCACTGGAGATAAAAATCCAAGGCCCGGTCGAAGCCCGGCTGCAGGAAACCGTCCACTTTCAAATCTTCATTCACAATCATTCCAATCAACTCGTGCCGAGCGTGCAACTCATGGAGACACTCGGACCCGGATTGGTGCATGTATCGCGCAGCAACCCCGAGGGAAACCCAACCGTTCGTAAAATTGCTTTTCAATCCAGCCAGATCGAACCTGGAAAAACGATGGTGAAAACCATCTCCATGCGGGTCACCCAAACCGGTACGTTATGCCACCAACTGCTCGCCACTTTGCCACAAGGCCTCCGGATTCAACATGAAGCATGTCTGGAAGTGCAGGGCGCTTCGGTCGCGCCTGAGGGAGAATTACTGGCAATCGATATGAAAGGACCACTTGAATTCCCCCTTCAATCCACCAATACCCATCGCTTCCGGTTAACCAACCAATCCGATCAATCCCTAACCAACGTCTCCATTCAGGTCACATTGCCTCCGGCACTTCAGTCTCAATTAGCCAGTGAAGGCCATCGCAGCGAGGGACGTTCCATCATATTGGATGTGGGGACACTCGAAGCGGGTAAGATCAGGACACTCGTCATTCAAAGCCTCGCTACACAATCCGCTCCTAATCAAGAACTGCAACTGGCCGTTACGGCAGATACTCTGCAAAAAATAGAAAAACAAATCCTCCTGACCATCACTCCGGCCGAAGACCGACATCCACCGGATCTTTCCCCACCGGCCGATCGCATACCCAATCTCGATCCCTCAGCCCAACCGCAACCTGCCGAATCGGAAGCCAACGTACCCGATCCCCCTGACGTGGAACCACCACTCCCCGATTTAAAGATTCAATTATCCGTTTTAAAGGAACCCGTGGAACTGGGGGAGAACAACGTGTTCTTTTTGTACATCCGCAATCCGGGAAAATCCGATGCCACACAAATATCCACCGTACTGACCGCATCTCCGGGGTTAAAAATAATAGCCATTTCCCATCCGTTAATCAAAGCGACAGAATTTGATGCCGCGGTAGCTGATGATCAACATACGGCAACCCTGCCCACCATCACCAAGCTTACTGCCGGCAAAGAAATGCAGCCCTACAAAATCCAAGTTAAAACCGTCGGGACCGGTGAACACAAACTGGATGTTTCCTTAATCTCTGCGGAACTCAAAAATCCTCTCACTGCCAGTGACACAAACCGAATTGTTCCGAAAAAATAGAATAAGGCGGACCCTTGAGTACTTTGCCACGCTGCGTCATCCTCAGGCACGAAATGCCTGCGGACTCGGATCGCCCATCCCATTGGGACTTCATGCTCGAAGCCGATGACACATTACTGACCTGGCAGTGGGACGAATTGCCCAAAAACCAGCACCGTTTCCGTGCCCGACAACTGGAACCTCACCGTGTCGAATACCTCTCACAGGAAGGCGAACTTTCCCATAACCGGGGAACGGTGACCCGCATTGACCAGGGTACATTCACACCCGCTATCAAAAATCTCACCACCGAATTCGAAATCTTATTGCAGTTGCAGCAATTCAGCGGTACCCTCACCGGGAAACAAGTCAGCAACAACCAGTGGCTCTTTGAATTTACCCCTGCAAACTAATCCAAATCCGCTCGAACTTCGATCTCTTCATTTCGGAATCTTAGCGCGGTCAGAGTAAGTCGCCGGGACTGTTTATGCACTCGAAGTTCATCCGGAATCGTAATCAATGCCACCTGCCGCTGGCTACCTGATTTCCATTGAAATTGGATTCCCGAACGAGCCATGGCTCCCTCAATCTCATCAAAAACTCGCTTTATCCTGATTGGCAGTTTCCCTGCATGAACACTCACCAGATGGACCTCAATCGTATTGGGTTGTTCCGCTAAACGAACGTCAAGCACCACGGATATCACAGCTGAGAATCGTGAACGCTCAATGGTAAACATCAAAGTTAGGCCATTTCGAGTGATAAAGACACGTGGCTGCCGGATCCCTACGGGTAAAGAGACATTGGGATTCGCCTCCAATTCACGTGCCAACCAGGCATTGAGCTGTGACTGGGTCACATTAAATACAAGACGGCTTCGATCCCCAATATCACTTTCAATCGAATCCAGAATCTGACTGAGTTCCTCAGCATGCTGTGCATGCACCTCCTCCGAAACGTCCAATGCCTGCTGATAACGCTGTGGAACGGATTGCAGTAATCCAAGTAACAGCAGACACACCGCCAGCAGCAAAATAGAGATCGCCAGCAAGATATGCACAACCCGTCGCCATCGTTTTTTCATCTACGACACTCCCCAAAGCCAGGCGTCATTCAACTTGCAAATCGGATCAGCGCGTATTTCTTTTTTCCTCGACGCAATACAATCACGGTTTCGCTCGCCAGATCTTTTTCGGTCAAAACATACTCCAGAGAATCAACTCGGCGGTTGTTAATATAGCCTCCACCCTGCTCAATCGCTCGACGCGCCTCGCTACGACTATTGCATAAACCTGTGTCAACCAATGCATCCGTGAGCGTAAATTCGCCGCTTCCTAATCGATCGCGACTTGCAGCCACGCTGGGTACGTCAGCAAAAATATCCAAAAGCTGAACATCATCCAGATCATGAATTTCAGACCCAAAGAAAATCTGCGTCGCCTGTTGGGCCGAGGCGAGTCCCTGTTCACCATGAACATTGCGCGTTAGTTCCTCCGCCAGGCATTTTTGGCTGCTACGTAAATGCGGTTCGATCTGCCGTGCATGATCCAATGCATCGATCTGCTCCAGGTCAAGTTCAGTAAGAAACCGTAGACATTGCCCCGCATCGTCATCAGCCACGTTCACCCAATATTGATAGAATTTGTAGGGACTGGTTCGTGCCGGATCCAGCCAAATGGCACCCGATTCCGTTTTTCCCATTTTGGTACCATCGGACCGTGTAAGCAATGGACAGGTCATCCCTCGCAATGAGACACCGTGCATACGACGCCCCAAATCGATGCCCGCCGTAATGTTACCCCACTGATCGCTGCCTCCGACCTGCAGGGCACACCCATATTGCTGATGCAAATGCACAAAGTCATAGGCCTGTAACAGCATATAACTAAATTCGGTAAAACTGAGTCCGCTGTCATCTCGCTCCAAACGACTTTTGACCGAGTCCTTACCGAGCATCACATTGACGGGAAAGTTCTTACCAATGTCTCTGAGAAATTCCAGAAATGAAAATTCCTGCATCCAATCCAGATTATTAGCAAGGATCGCACCTCCACCCGACTCGTCAAATTCCAGAAAATTCTCCATCTGACTTTTCAACGCCAAAGTATTTGCTGCCAGCTGGTCCACGGTCAACAGATTACGTTCCTCACTTTTCCCGCTCGGATCACCAATCATGCCCGTTGCGCCACCCAGCAAAGCAATGGGTTGATGCCCCGCCTGTTGAAAACGCCGCAGCGTCATAACCTGCATCAGATGGCCAACATGCATACTGTCGGCCGTCGGATCAAATCCAATATACATCGTCCGCGGCTGCTCATTGAGCCAGGGGCCCAGTTCATCCGTTGTTTGATGAATTAATCCGCGAGCTGAAAAGTCAGCAAAAATATCGGTCATAGCAATCAAATCTGATGGGGTGGAATTAAATTAAAAAATAGGAACCCGTTGATTATGTCAAATCAAGGCGTTTATGGATACGATGCTTTACTGTCGTTGTACGTAGAATCCAAAAAACGCATTTCGTTTTTCTTTCTCCATAACCTAACGCCACATATCATCCAGCGGGTTACGTGGCGTATCCAATTTAGGTTTCGGCAAAGCCTGCATCGCCATTTCAATAAAACGTATATCACTGCGAGTTGTGATTTTCCGGTTTAAGGGAGAGGCTTTCACCATCGATACGGAATGTCCCGCCTGTTCCAACAGTTGAGCTTCATCCGTGGCGCTACTGGTGTTGTCGCTCTGTTGATAGACCGCCTCCAATAACTCGCGTTTAAAGACCTGGGGAGTTTGAGCCTCCCACAGCCCCTCACGTGCAACCGTTTCCTGAATGATTCCCTGAGACACACGTTTCACTGTGGAGACAATGGGGGTTCCCAGAATTGCCGCTCCCGTTCGACGGGCCTCCTCAAATAATTCGCTGATCCAAACCTCTGAAATACACGGACGAGCGGCGTCATGCACTGCAATCATTTCAACGTCTGCGGTGATGGCAGCCATCCCATTCTGCACCGAATCAGCACGCGATGCCCCGCCCAAAACGACGTCTACCCCTAAAATGGCCGTTTCCGCTCCGAATCGGCTACTGAAGTCCTCACGATCCTCCTCAGCAATAACCAGAATCACTTGTTTGACGTCCTCACGATTGATAAAGCGATCCACACTATGTAACCATACCGCACGATTCTTGATCGGTACAAATGGTTTCTTATAATGGTCATCGCGAAAACGACTGCTCTTTCCTGCCGCAACAATGATCACGGCAACCTGTGACTTAGCCATGCGTCCTCACTCCCAGTGTAGTTTCCTCGGGTCAATTCCTACGACTGCATATCCGTTCATGGTGAACCTGAGTACAGTCGCTTGAGCACATCCTCAAAGACCATTGCAATCTGACAACGACGCAAGGTCCCTTTAGGTGTCAACATATCATTTTCCGCCGTCAAGGGTGACTCAATCAATGCCACTTTTGCAATTTGCTCGTGCCGCGCCAACGCAGATAACTGCTGTTGCACAATCTCTAGAAACCAGTTTTCCACCTGGGGACTGCCCACCCATTGCTTGGGACTCCCTGATAAATCCAGCACAGCGACAACGTGATCCCAGTCCGGACAGATCAGAGCCACCAGATCATCACTACCATCGCCAAACACAACTGCCTGACCGATAGCAGCATGCTTTGCTAATTCCATTTCAATGGTACCAGGCCATACATTCTGGCCACGCGACGTCACGATCATTTCCGTTTCACGCCCTGTGACGAATAAGAATCCCTCATCATCGAGATATCCAAGATCACCCGTTTTTAGCCAGCCGTCGTCATATGCAGCCTGTGTTTGCTGAGAATCACGATAATAACCTGCCATGACATGAGGTCCTCGGATTTGTATTTCTCCACTCACATCGATTCGCAATTCCGTTTCGGCCAACGCTTTCCCGACAGAACCCATGCGTTGAGCACCCTGGGTATTTAGCGAGGCAACCGGCGACGTTTCCGTTAATCCATATCCTTCTAACATGGTAATCCCCGCCGTTTCATAAAACATATACAAATCGTCACTCAATGCAGCACCTCCGCAATTTACCTGCTCTAACAGGTCACCCCAAACACGGACCTCATGGTCACATTCCAATGCAGCCTGCCGAAGCCGATGGAAATAATGCGGTACACCGTTGATGTGCGTTGGACAAACATGGGCAAGATCCTGAATCGTATTTTTTCGAGCGGAGGCCAGCGAAAGACGATGCCCACCGCAAAGCCAGACATAGAGGTCGCAGGTGCGGGCAAACGCATGAAAAAAAGGTAAGAAACTGTATTGATGCGCGGTCGAATCAAACCCATAACATGCAAACGCCTGCTGAGAATTGAACATCAGATTGCCTTCCGTAAGCATGACCCCTTTCGGCGAATCTGTTGTGCCGGACGTATACATAATGGTGGAAATTCGAGTTGGATCGCATGTCTCCATCGGTAAGGGACCTTCCATAACCCCCGCATGTCGCTTCAGGTCTGGCCAGCATCCCACCCAATCCAGGCTCCTTTGAATCGATTCTTCATCGGTTGCCCGTGAATCGCCCAGATTCATGACACTGACCCCTGTCCCAAATTTCACTCCCGTAACACGGTTCACATCATCTACTAA
This sequence comes from Planctomycetota bacterium, assembly GCA_036150515.1. Lineage (GTDB taxonomy): Bacteria > Planctomycetota > Planctomycetia > Pirellulales > Pirellulaceae > UBA721. The sequence continues at coordinate 7,577 of JAYZPA010000017.1, read as the reverse complement.
CAACAAACACAATCCGGAATGATCCATCTGTGACTCTAGTTGCCGTTGGCTAATCTGAGTACTTAGGGGAACGCTTACCGCCTTTACATAGTGACAAGCAAGATCAGCGACGATCCATTCCAAACCACTCTCCGCTAAAATTCCAACTCGATTTCCCCTGGTAATACCCAAATTCTTAAGCACCCAGGCAAATGCCTGCACCTGTTGCAATAACTCACCCCACGAATACCATTTCCATTTTCCTTCACGGAATATCTGGATCGCAGGAGTGTCTTGCTGAGTCTCCACTCGATCAATTAATTGTTGAATCAATGCCATCATCAGAAAAACTTTACTCGCGCGCCCGATCTCGTCCCCGGCATCATATAATAGCAACGTTCGTTTGCTTGCCGAGTTCAACCTTACAAATACATGAATATAAGTTACAGGGCATACCCTATGAAGCGCATTTCCAAGCTCTTTTTCTTGGTCCTCATCAGCACACTCGTATCACACCAACTAAAAGCTGAGAACGTTGCTGACCATATCGACTTGGTCATCCAATTCGACAACGATTTTGAAAAACACTATTCCAAAATCCGTTACACCCAAGAAATGACGGTCCTAAACGCCATGCAACAGATGCAGAAGCACCCTCGAGCCACACCCTTTAAAGTGCGGGGGAAAGGCACTTCCACCTTTCTATTTGAAATCGATTCTATTGCTAATCAAGGAAATGGCAAGAACTGGATCTACTATGTAAATGGTAAACGTGCCACTGTTGGAATCGGCGCCAAGAAACTGAATCCGCGCGACCACATTCTCTGGAAATATGAATCCTATCGGTAACGCGAATCCTCAGGGCGTTACGACTTTCTCTTCATGGCGCAATGCCCACTGCAGGGCAACGGCATAACATCCAAGGAACAAGATAGAAAAAGAGAGATCCCCCATCAGGGTGTGGCGAAAAAACGGAATCGCCTGAGAATAGCACTGAGCTAAACCGCTCAGGCTAGCCGGGTACATCGAACTACTTAGCCAAACTGCAAAGTTGGTGACCACGAAAAAAATGATCGAGCATGCAAGCCCACTGACACCTCCTGTAATGACCACCGCCATCATCCGACGTTGCGACTGGATCTGTTTACGCAACCAAGGACCTGCCAACACCGGAACGGTCAAGCATCCATAAACAGACAGCATCGTCAATAAATCATAGCTGCCGAATTTCAAGTCGCTCACAAGCATGATTCCCAGCGGGACAGCAACCGCGATCGTTCTACGTGAAAAAACGCAGCCCGCCAATAACGCCAGTGCTGCCACGGGAGACACATTCGGATAATCCTGTAAACTCCAACGCAGACCAACACCGATCAACACCAAACAACCCAATCCGAGCAAGTCGACCCATGTCCGTCTATGATTCATCATTATCTTATGATCCTGGGATCTCTGCGACTAAGATCCGGGCAAACCACCGGGAAGAGCAGCATCTGCGCCTGCTGCTGCAGGCGTTGTCGCTGGTACGGCCTCCTCAACCGGAATCACAAAGCTCTCCAGTTTACGGATTTCATCGGCGACACTATCCAACAACGCATCTCGATCCGGTTCACCCACAGGAACATCCGGTCCTGTACTTTCGGTTTCCGGCAACCGTAGAATCTCGATGAGCGCCGTCATGGAGTCTGCCACACGGCCAAAGGCTGCCTGTCCCGCCGCATCCTGAGTGACCGCCAGATACATGCCACTTGGCGGTCGCACCGGAGGGTTCGTACGACCCGCGTCTCCAATGGCCTGAACAACATGAAACAGCTGATAAACCAGACGACGTCTGGAATAGTCAACTTTTCGTTTTTCGGCAGGATCCAGCGAAGAAGCACCATCAAGCATGCCTCCACCCATACCGGGCATACCGCCACCCATATCGCCGCCCATGCCGGGCATACCGCCACCCATATCGCCGCCCATGCCGGGCATACCGCCCCCCATATCGCCGCCCATGCCGGGCATACCGCCACCCATGCCATCGTCCATCCCGCTGGTCATCCCCGCTCCCTCCAGTAATGCGGCCAGCGTCTTTTCCTGATCGACACGGTCAATTTCATTACGACAGATACGGACCATCAATACGCCTAACGCCGTGGAAGTGGCTTCAACCGGAACCCGGGTTGTGGGATTGTAGTTAAATAAACCCAGAGCACGAGCCGCTGTTAAACGCAAGGGCATCGCTGCTGCGTCGTCCTGAATAATACTCAACAGTTTCGGTAAAATCTCACCATTGTCCTGACCTATCATCGCCAATACGTCAATCGCTCGACGTTGTAGCCATACCTGACCTGCCTGACTGCGATTGCGGGGCGGATTTACCTGATTCAATAGGTCCATCGCCTCGCCGGCAATCACTCGCAAACCCTCTGCCGGAATCTGATTATTTAACCGATTGAGCGACACGTGACGAAGAATGCCTACCCAGCATGCCAATATAACTGCATCCGTCTCCGTATCCGCTTGTACCGTTTCTACTAAATAGCTCAAAGCACTTACCGACGGCAGGGGTACACTACGTCCTACTTCCGTACGACTAACCTGTTGATTAAGCTGACCCATGATCAACATCGCATTGTACTTTACCACCGGATGATAATTCTCACTTATGAATGTACGCATCTGCGGAATGGTAATTTGCTCAACCACAAACCGGTGTGCGTCGTTATCTGTACAAATCACCGATAAGTCACGTAAGAACTCCATCCTGTGCGTATCGATGTCGCTCATGGTGACCGCTTGGGTCATTAATGCAAATCGATATTGTTGATACCAACCGGCCAGCAACTGCTGGTTCGTCATCGCAATCTGTCCAGGGGTCCCCTCGTTAAGTGTAAAATTATCATTCAGTGCACTTCGACCCTGTAGGATCTCTACAATACGACTCTTGGCCAGGCTTTGATTACGACGGACCGACGACAGGACCTGTTTGTCCGCTAATGCCGCCGCGGAATTAGCATCAAAGATGGGCGCCACCTGGATTTGCTTGAATACCGGCTGCGCGGGTGGTGGTACGGGCTGGGCCTGGGCCATAACCAACGTACTCATCGAGAGTGCCATGGACATAACCAGACACACAACAATTTTTTCCTGAGTGAAGCGAAACAGCACGACGGTCCCCTTTGATCAATGGGCTGCTTAAATCAATTCTACGAGAAGCCTGCACCAGGGCAAGCATTCCAGCTAATTACGTCTCTTCTCTATCTCTACTATGATACGTACCAATAAAAACAGAAGTCAATCTTAAGATCCGAGTTTCATGTAACCCCAACCTAAGAATGAAGCTATCTCTTTCTATTTCGACTCAATTCCCATCAAAAAGACACTTGTTTACCACTGGAAAACGTCTTTCTGCTGTATTGGATATGACCCCATTCAGTAAAACCGGAACCTCTTACCAACATTTTGCCATTCGACGGGTAAAGACAGCGAAATTCCATCAAAACACAACTCATCCATCGTCCTGATTGATCCAAAATATTTTCCACTTTGGATCAATCAGCGTTGAATTTAACTTTCAAAACTTCCGTTGGTTTTTCCGCCATCGCCTGTACTGACCGTAACACTTTGGTTTCACCCTGATAGGTTACGCGGATAGTATACAGTGCATCCCGAAATACGGTTGGTTCGAACCAGGTACCGTTACTACGAACGGTATAGACCACTTCATTAAGGTCCTCATCCACAACCTGGATGACGGGATCCTCGGCTCCCTGAAACTCAAGCTTTGGCAGGTAACCAATGGGATCCCGATGATAATTCTGGATCTGACCAATGGTAATGGGCCATCCCGGATGTTGTTTTGCATCGGGGTCGGTCACATCCACAAAACGCGGCCAACACTCAAAACGGATCGTACGTTTTGTCTTATCAAAATGAATCAGTCCATAGCCGGCTCCATTGGAATTGTCTTCGGTCGGATTCGCATAGGCCTGCATGGTAACCATATTTCCCAATCCATCATAAAATCGACCGGTAAATGGCAATGGGCTCTTCGGATCACGATTCAATCCCTGTTCCAGCGGCCACCACCAACGGCCATAATAATTCACAATCGACGGGACGCAAAAAGAGTAACCGGCATCTTCCCAGCTATTGATTCCATGATGGATCACAGTAGCCAGATGTTGATCACCGGCGATATGGACTGCGTAGCACCGTCGCAATTCACGCAAGGCCCGTGCCCGTCCACTTTGCGGCCAGCCATTGGAATCCAAATCCGCCAGCAAACGCTGGTTGTGCTTTCCATGAATATGAGCTCCGCCGGCGAAAATCGTTTGCGACAACACCGCCTTCATTTCGATTCCATCCCACTGTTGTCCCCAGTGGTTGAGGAATTTCAACTGCCGTTCTCCCAACAGCCTCGCCTCCGGAACATCCACCGTTCGGGGATCATAGTTGACGTTATTGATATGGTCTGGGCGGGGTCCCTGTTTAGGAATTAAGCCGGCCGGTCCTGTCTTGAACTTTCGGTCTTCAATAATGGCAAAATCAACACCACCAACTGTCAAATGCGTGTAATAGACACCAATCCCCTGTTGAATGGGCGTAGCGTCAAATGGATCCGGTAAATGGGAAGTCTGAGCCTGTTCAACCATTTTCACATAGTCCGCTGGCATCGTATAACCACCATCCGACGCTCCGCCCAGCTTGGATACTTTTCCTCCCTCGCCCCACAAATTCCCCTGTCCAACATCGTGATCATCCGGGATAGATACCACGGGGCGATCCCGCGTAATCTCACCAAATTGACGGCCAAACAACAACCAGGCTGCGGTATGACGACGATGGTCATAGCTTTGGTCACCCGAGAAAAACAGCAAATCCGGATCCTGCGCTTTGATGTTCGCAATAATATCGGTACGGGGACGACGGTCTTTATTTGAGTTACCGGTAAAGGCTGCAACCGTGATCACTTCCTTTTCAACAGGATCTCTTCGAATCAGGCCCTCATACTGGGCACCTCCAGCATGAACCACACGGTAAACCGCATTTCGTGTATGATCCCAGTTCTCAACTCGAAATCCAGCATGCCAACTTTGGTCCTTAACCGCAGCCGTCGCGAGTGTTTGCCACTTGCCGTCAACCTGAATCTGCAAATCAACCGAGCGGGCTTCACCCTCTTTTAACGGGTACAACTGCACCGACATTTTCAACAGATTGTCTTGTACTGTGTACAATGCAAATCCAATGACCTGATCCCGAGCAACATCCGGTATCGTCACCTGCCCGCTGATTCGGGGTATTTGAATCGGCGCGGGTTCTTTCGGCGTTTCATCCGCACTCCATACCGTGGCCCCCACCCAAACCGTACTAACCAAAAATGCTGGCAATATCCAACGAATGGCGTCGCGAATAATCATGGAACCTGAATTCATCTTAATCCTCTTTACTAATCTGTTGACTTGCATAATGACGAACCTGCTGCAGAAACCTCTCCCGATCCTCCGGTCGTGCCATCGCTTCTTCGTCAATAATGGGTAAAGCACTCCACAGCGACTGCAACCGACTACAAAAACGACCTTGGGCTTCACCAACCACACTCCGCTTTTCAGACTCCCAAATTGGAACTCCACCTGTTCCACAACTAGGTGACCGTGCTTTAAGAACGTACCCGTGAATCTGTTGAGCTTTCAATTGCGCTATGCGATCTCCTGCCCACGTTTTCATTTGCTGTGTCCAGTCTGTACGGGATTGTGTGGCGACCAGTTTCAATTGACCATCCATTCGTTCAATTTGAATCGGTTCACGAGGCACGGTCATTCCCAACTCGACCTCCGGACATACCGGAACCCAGGTCACCGCCGAACATTGTTCCAGCCACGACTGCCTCTTATGGTTTCCATCATACCTAACTGGCTCACCAAACAAGCATGACGAAATAGCAATGGAAACGGGCATTTGCATCAGTGTTCAAAGGCCTCACAGGTTGACGTCCACACAATTCATTCTACCACGATTTGGAGGGCTGCCATCCCTCTGCAGCGGTTGAATAATCTGCATGAGTGTGGCAAGATAGCTTCCATCGTTATTCACTCATTTAGGATTACTCTATGTCTCCGAGACAGTCCTCCAGCGGAATTATGCTCCTTTCGATGTTGTATGCCATCGTTCGATACAACATTGCAAGTGATGTCGCATGGAGTCAATTACCGCTATTGATTGTAAACAAAGCGACTGCTATCAGCGGTCTCATACTATTGGGATTAGCCGGTCTGCAAAGGGTCCGCGCCAATCGTAATCAGATGGGTTTACACGCGAGTGGTTGTTTGGGATTACATTGTCTCCTTTCGCTGATGCTGCTTTCACCGGCTCAATTCGAAACCCTCTATCAAAACGAAACCCATCTACTCACCTGGCAGGGCAGTCTGGCAATGTTATGCGGAGCACTGGGTATCATAGGCCAGATTATATTGTGGCGACGATCAATGGTCGTCCAGCAGGGAAATCAGCGAAGTCTTGTATCGGGCTTAGGCAGAGGATTGCTGCTATTGGCAGCGATGCATGTTGCGTTGATTGGCTATTCGAATTGGAACCAATGGCAGTCATGGCCCGCCACCTTACCTCCCATCACCCTAATTGGATGCCTGACTGCCGTCGGTCTGGCCGTAGCCAATCATCTCAGAAAACGTGCTCCAGTCACAGTTGATAACACCGCTGATGACTGATCAATCTTGGGATTACGATTGTATTGTGATAGGTGCTGGTGCTGCCGGATTGATGGCCGCAATCACTTCGGCAACGCGCAAGCGACGTACTTTGCTGCTGGAGAAAAACTCCAAACCAGGTGCAAAGATCCTCATGTCCGGAGGAACACGCTGTAATCTGACGCAAAACACAGATATCCAGGGAATCATCTCTGCCTATGGTAAACCAGGGAAGTTTCTGCATTCCGCACTGGCAGCTTTGACTCCATCTCAACTGCAACAGTTCTTTAACGAACGGGGGGTACCAACAAAATGTGAACCATCCGGAAAAGTCTTTCCCCAATCCGATCGCGCTCAGGATGTTCTAGCCGCACTCCAGGACAGCCTTCAACAGAGCGGTGCCGCATTAAAACTCAAACATGCCGTTACCAAAATCGAAACGACCACCACCGGGTTCAAAGTCGGTACGGACTCTGAATCTTTTCAATCGCAACACATCCTTATTACCACAGGTGGACTTTCCTTTCCTGGATGTGGTACCACGGGAGACGGATATCCCTGGTGCGAGCAATTGGGTCATACCATCGTCAACACCCGACCCGCGCTTGTCCCACTGGTGACCCCGACCGACTCATGGGTCACACAGTTGCAGGGGATTACATTAGCGGATCTGAAATTGACCATTCGCCAACCGGATTCTACAGTCGGACCAAGTCAACGAGGATCCACCTTGTTCACACATTTCGGTATTTCCGGACCAACCGCGATGAACCTTAGCCGTGTCATTACTGCGTCCCCTTCTCAGGATGCGCTGCTGATTGAATTTGACTTCTTTCCTGATTCCACCTGGGAACAGACACGCCAGCGGCTCACACAGGAGTTCAGAAATCAGCCCAAAAAACAGGC
>JAYZPA010000016.1:0-15866 GCA_036150515.1 Planctomycetota bacterium | reverse complement strand
AGCCCCTTTGAATGCGAAAGGTCCGGATTTGTCATTGCTGGATACGCGGATCCGAAAAATCTGGTTTTCCCGATGGGTGAACAATCCTGCAAGGATCATTCCACGCATGGAAATGCCGTCCGTTCAAATTCCCGTGCGTGGTGTCCTTGATAATCACTTACCGCACCAGATTGAAGCGGTTTGGAAGATACTCAATACGAAGGGATTTGAACCTCCCACGCCAGGTGCCATTCGGATAGCCCGTACGCGGGGCGTGCCAGAATATCATGCTGCGGTGAAAGTACTAACCGATGTGTTGATTCACCGCGATCAGCAATACATAAAGCCCGTTTTAATTGGTATGAGAAATCGGCATAATCTGCTTTTTGATATGCAGCAGGGCACTTTTCTGGGTTGGTGGCAGGGGGATATCGCACGCCAACGTACGAAAGGGAAAACCTGGTATTGGGAAACAGATGGAGGGGGTTGGGGAGTTCAGCCGCATAGTCGCAATTCCCTGCCGGTTCCTGATTTTCAAATGCAGTTAGACGATGGAACGCTGTTAGCCCCGCAGGTGGCAGGTCAGTTTACTACCGAACTTGATCGTTGGGAACAAATTCCTGATGGATTGCGCATTCGCCAGCGGTATCGTTTTCAGTTGGATTCACAACAGCGGGTCGTGGTTATCGTTCAGGAATTTACTGAAATATGGCCAGCGGATTCGACACAGGGATCATCTGGAATTGAAAGGAAAATCTGGTTTGAGGGAGTACCTCCTGAAGCCAGTATGATTGTAGGAATTGGCCATTCATATTTGATCGCCCACAAATCGGATGGAGAACAGATGCAATTGAGTGAGCCTGGTGGCACGGGCCGACAAAGCGTGCATGTGCGTAGCGATCAGTTGTGGGCTCTCGGGGATGGGGAACCAAAACGGCATTATCAGGCGGTGAAATGGAATCAGCAAACGTCCGATGCTGCGTTGACCATGAAGTATTTGAGTCATATCAGTTTAGATCGATTTCCCGTTCTGATTCCCCAGTTGGAGGGTCTGGAACCTCAGGCATTGCAGGTCGTACCGGGTATAAAAACGGTAAGGCTTCCTTTTTCAGATGAGTTTATGCCGACTGCGATTCACTGGAACCCGCAGGGAGATCTGTTCATCACGTCGTTAAAAGGGCGTATTTGGCAGGCCGTGGATACGGACGGTGATGGGATGGAAGATCGCTTGTCCGTACGCGCGGATGAATTAGCAGCACCTTATGGAATATGGGCAACGAAGAACTATGTGGATGTGATCAACAAATACGCTTTGTTAAGGATGTATGATTCCGATCGGGATGGAATTTATGAAAAAGTGGAGACACTTGCTTCGGGCTGGGCTCACACGGCAGACTATCATGATTGGGTTGTCGGCCTCGTTCCGGATGGGAACGGTGGCTATTATATTTCGACTCCCTGTCAACAGGATGAAAGAGATGCGGCAGCAGCGGCATTACGAGGCAAAGTACTACAGCTCGTCCCTCGGAAACCGACGCGGGAGAATCCACAGAGGTTTGCCGTTGAAGTGCTCAGCGCGGGTCACCGGTTTCCGATGGGTTTGGCAAGGAATCGAGCGGGTGAGTTGTTCGTTACGGACAATCAGGGGAATTATAATCCGTATAATGAGCTGAATCACATTCGTCGTGGGGCGCATTACGGTTTTATCAACCTGATCGACCGAGTTGCCGATAGCCCGCGTCCGGAATTGACCGCTCCGGCGATTGATATGCCGCATCCCTGGACCCGTAGTGTCAATGGTATTTGTTTTCTGGAGACACCTCCGGCAATCCGACCTACACGGTCAACACCTTTGTTTGGGCCTTTTGAAGGCCATTTAATTGGCTGTGAATATGATACCCGGCGTTTGATTCGGATGAGTCTGCAAAAAGTGGGAAACACTTTCCAGGGAGCAGCATATCCGTTTACGCTTGAAAAACCGATGGTGGGAGATCCCTTGTTAGGCCCGTTAGCGGTGGCGGTATCCCCTCAGGGATTTCTATATATCGCTTCCATACGCGATAGTGGCTGGGGCGGGGCAAATAATGTCGGGACGCTGGCCCGGATGGAGTTTCCCGAACAATTGCCCTCAGGAATTGCGGAAGTAATTGCAACGCATACCGGATTTAAGATTTCCTTTACTCAACCGGTTGATCGGGTACGTGCATCTGAACGGGAAAACTATTCCATTCAATCCGCGACACGTGATTCAACCACGGCCTATGGAGGGGATGATCGAGATCGCCGAACCGAGTCCATCACGGCGATTGAAGTTGCTCGTGACAGGTTGTCTGTTGAACTGACGCTGGCTGAATTTCGAGAGGGCTTTGTATACGATATTCGTATCCGAAATCTGGCCATCGGCCAAAAGACATTCTTTCCTGCCGAAGCTTACTATACGCTCAGAAAAGTTCCTGCTGAGTAGGTGCAGGTTTCAAACAGTCCTCGTCATCGTTGGTGACTCGGTTCACGCGTTTGGATACGGCGGTCATCTTGAATTGAGACATTTGGTTTTGATTGGGAGGACTTACTAACAGTTGCTGTAACCGTGTCAGATCGTCCGTATCCTCCTGTAACCAAAAGTCGTAGTCTTCCGGATCCAGAATAACCGGCATGCGATGGTGGATGTGTTTGGTGATATCGTTAGCTTCCGTTGTGACGATGGCGGTGGAATGCCAGGGCTCGACGGGTGTGGATGAAGCCTGATCCACAGGTGGTTGCCATGATTCCCAGATACCCGCAAATGCGAAGGGCTGGTGATGATTGGCATGGATAAAAATGGGTTGTTTGCCGGAGGAATCCGATTTCCATTCGTAATAGCCATCGGCCATGATCAGGCACCTGCGTTTTCGAAAGGCTGAGCGGAATGCAGGTTTTTCATGGATCGTCTCACTTCGTGCGTTGATCATACGGCTTGAGAATGACGGATCGGCAGACCAGCCTGGAATGAATCCCCAATGCATCCATTGCAGTATTCGACGGTCGTCGACGAGGGTTAAAGCGGCAACACGATGGGTGGGTGCAATGTTGTATTTAGGCGTCAGTGAGAGATCCGCTGCATGATGAAACAGGAAATACTCGTTGAGTAGATTCAAGGGTGTCCGTAATGTAAACCGGCCGCACATATTCTGTAGATCCTAGTTTTCAACTGCTGGAGGTGATGAGGCGATACAGTCCTTGAGCATTTGTTCAATAGAAATGGTGGTTTGCCAGCCTACACGATCCTGGATGCGTGAGACATCGGCGATAGGTAAGTAGTGTGTGCCGGGCTGAGATTCTTCAATGGGACAATGAACTCCCAGAAGGGTTTGTAGTGTACTCAAAATATCACCACTGCGTGTTGCCCTGCCACTGCCAACATTAAATATCTCCCGGGCATACCTGGGGTCCGCCAGCATTCGGTATGCCCTGACCACATCGCGGGCATCACAGATATCGATCCAGGAGTCCAGATTGCGGACATTCAGGGTTGTATCGCAGTTTCGCAGTTTATGAATCCATTCCGGTATAAGCAGCGAACCGGCTTGACCAGGGCCACTATGTTGAAAACTGCGGGCAATCACCCATGGTACTGCACCGCTGGTTTGTTGCAGCAGCGCTTCGGCAGCTAATTTACTTTTGCCGTAACCATTATCAGGAATGGGGGTCGTTATTTCGCTCACCTGTTCCGAACGGGAACGCCGGGAACCGTAGACATAGACACTGCTGGTAAAAATCAGCAGCGGGGGTTGACGTAATTTTGTACAAAGCTCAATGACATGAGAGGTTCCCTGAACATTGACAGCCTGGGCATCGGATGAGGGTTGAGTTTCGCCACACAATGCCCGGACACTGATGGCCGCCAGATGAAAAATCACATCCGGATCGAATTCCTGAACCTGTGCTACGACGGAGGCACCGGGAGCAGACCGGATATCCCAAAGCAGGGCAGGGGGATTCTGTGGAGACGTTGTGCTACGGTTGATGAGCAAAATCTCATCTCCCTTTTCAAGCAAGTGTTGAACCAGATGACCGGCGACGAAGCCGGTTCCTCCGGTAATGACAGCACGCACAACTCCGCGCTCCTATTTTATGGGTTTAGGATTGGATCTTGATTTCCTGTTCTACCCGCTTCAGGTCTGCCTGAACCATCATCGTTACCAATTGGTCAAAATTGACCTTCGGATTCCAACCGAGTTTGGTTCGGGCTTTGGTGGAATCCCCAAGTAAGGTGGCTACTTCCGCGGGCCGGAAAAATCGGGGATCAATTTCGATGTACTGATCCGCCGTGAGTCCAACTGATTGAAATGCAATTTCACAAAACTCTCGCACGGAATGCTGTTCACCACTGGAAATCACATAGTCGTCGGCGGTGTCCTGTTGCAACATCAGCCACATGGCATGGACATAATCTCCGGCAAATCCCCAATCCCGGCATGCATCAAGGTTTCCCAGATGTAGTTTATCCTGAACGCCGAGTTTAATTCGAGCAACGGCGTCGCTGATTTTTCGGGTAACAAATTCTTTTCCACGCAGAGGGGATTCGTGATTAAACAGAATCCCATTGCAGGCGAACAAGTCAAAGCTCTCACGATAGTTCACTGTAATCCAGTATCCATAAACTTTAGCGACGCCGTAAGGACTCCGGGGCCAGAAGGGCGTGGTTTCTGTTTGGGGTGTCTGTTGAACCTTTCCAAACATCTCACTACTGCTGGCCTGATACATACGGATCTTTGGATTTACCACCCGTATGGCTTCCAGGACACGAGTGACACCCAGTCCGGTTGTTGCACCGGTAAGCGCAGGTTCATCCCAACTTGCGGGCACAAAACTCTGAGCTGCAAGATTATAGACTTCGGCGGGTTGCGTTTTTTCAAGGACCTGAATCACTGAAAGTGGATCAAGCAGGTCACCATGATGGATTTCAATGTCGTCCAGAATATCTTCCAGACGTTCAAAGCGATTTGTGCTGCTGCGGCGAACCATTCCATGTACGCAGTAGCCCTTTTCCAACAACAGTCGGGCAAGGTAGGCACCGTCCTGACCTGTGATTCCCGTGATTAAAGCAGATTTTGACATGGATAAGTTATTCTCCCGTACAATATCCATTTACGGTTGAAACCGTGTCATTCGCCGTTGTCCGTGCCCATCGAATCTTCTGACGGTTCTTCTTGCTCCGCATTCGGGAGGTTGTCTGTAGCCACAGGTTCTGGTGGTGAGGGAGTATCGACGGTATTTACCGTATCGTCCAGTTCTTCGGGGGGAACACGAACGACAGCAGCAAGTGTATCTTCATTGTCGGTTGTCATGATGCGAACACCTTGTGTATTTCGTCCGACAATACTGATGTCGCTGGCACGGATACGTTGTATTTTTCCACCCTTGGTCATCATCAGTATTTCATCTTCATCGTCGACTCGGACGATGTCGACAACGGCCCCGTTGCGATCCGTAGTTTTGATATCACGCAACCCTTTTCCGCCTCGTCGCTGAGTACGATATCCCTTGCTGGAGGTTTCATCACCACTGGCCTGATCACGGTTAGGGCCAAAAGGCGTGCGTTTTCCATAGCCGTTTTCACAAATTGTGAGCAGTTGAGCCTCGGGATCTGCAACCACCATTCCGGCAACCGTATCTTCGTTCTGTAAAGTGATTCCTTTAACACCGGACGTATTACGACCCATGGAGCGGGCATCATTTTGTGAAAATCGAATGGCCATTCCATGAGCAGTAGAAAGGATAATCTCATCGCCGGGTTTCACAATGGTAACGTCGACCAATTCATCGTCATCTTTAAGTTTAATTGCGATAATCCCCCCCTTCTTGGGGCGACTGTAGGCAGAAAGGTCTGTCTTCTTGATCAGCCCCTGTCGTGTTGCCATCGTCAGGAAATGACCTTCCATGTCGAAATCACGAACCGGTATGCAATCCAGAATTTGCTCTCCCTCTTCCAGGCGAAGCAGATTGATGACTGCTCTGCCCTTGCTGGTCCTTCCCAGCTCAGGAATATCATAAACTTTCTGCCAATAGACTTTTCCACGAGTGGTAAAGAATAAAAGGTACGCATGGGTACTGGCAATAAACAAGTGTTGGATTGGATCTTCGTCCTCGACTTTGGCTCCTTTCATCCCCTTGCCACCCCGGCCCTGTGCTTTATATGTACTGGCAGCACATCGCTTGATATAGCCGCGGTGACTAATGGACACCACCATGGTTTCCTCGGTAATGAGGTCATCCATATTGACATCGCCCAATTCGAGTTGGGATATTTCCGTCCGTCGATCATCCCCATGCTTTTCACAAATGGTCGTCAGGTCATCGCGGATGATGTTCAGTATATTTTCACGATCGGACAGGATGTTCAGGTATTCTGTAATCTCTTCAAGCAACTTGCCATGTTCCCCGGACAGTTTCTCCTGTTCAAGATTAACCAATTGGCCCAACGTCATTCGTAAAATCGCATCTGCCTGAACGGCTGTCAGGTTGTAGTTGGCTTCGTCGCCACGTTCAATTTGGAATTGCTCGAATCCCGCATCTCCCAGAACCCTTTTGAGCATGGCGGCAGGGCAGGAAAAACCCATCAGACGTGTTTTTGCATCGGCGTGGTTCGAGGACTCCCGGATGATCTTGATGATCTCGTCGATGTCGGCCAGAGCGAGTAATTGTCCTTCGACAACGTGTTTTCTGCGGCGGGCTCGAGCCAGCAGGAACTGGGTGCGACGACGAATAACTTCAACACGATGCCGAATGAATTCTTCCAGCATTTCTTTAATATTGAGCAGGCGAGGTTTACCATCAACCAACGCCAAAAGGATGATGGAAATGGTCTCCTGCAGATTGGAATATTTATACAGCAGATTCAATACCACATCCGGATTGTCATCACGTTTGATGTCGATGACGATTCGCACAGGCTCCTTGAGGTCGGACTCATCCCGAATCCCGGATATGCCTTTGACCCGACCATCATTAACGAGTCCGGCAATTTTTTCGACCACTCGGTCACGTGATTGCTGAAAGGGAATTTCAGTTACAATGATTTGCGATCGTCCGCGGTCCAGTTCCTTAATCTCCGCTTGGGCACGGACAATGACCGTACCGCGACCGGTTGTGTAACCTTTGAGGATTCCACTGCGACCGCAAATCGTTCCGCCGGTTGGAAAGTCAGGTCCCTGAATAATCTCCATTAACTGTCGCACGGTTATGTCGGGTTCATCAATAATCCTGATGACTGCCTGACAGACTTCATTGAGATTGTGAGGGGGAATGGAGGTCGACATTCCTACAGCAATACCGCTTGCCCCATTGATCAGCAGGTTGGGAAACTTTGCCGGCAGCACGGTCGGTTCCGTCCGCGTTTCGTCGTACGTGGGGATGAAATCCACGGTGTCCAGCTTCAGATCTTCGAGCATTAAACTTGCAGCCGATGACATCCTTGCTTCGGTGTATCGCATGGCCGCGGCAGGCAATCCCGCGATGGAACCAAAATTACCCTGTTTGTCAACCAAGACGTGACGCATGTTCCATTCCTGAGCCATACGAACCAGCGTGGGATAAATAACGCCTTCACCGTGAGGGTGATAGTTGCCACTGGTGTCCCCTGCAATTTTGGCACACTTTACCCGATGCGCTCCAGGAGTTAAGTTCAAGTCGTTCATGGCGACTAAAATTCGGCGCTGTGACGGCTTCAGACCATCTCGGACATCAGGCAACGCACGCGAGACTATCACACTCATCGCATACGTTAAATAACTGGACTTTAGCTCGTCTTCAATCGGCAAATCGACGAGTGCGGTTGACATGGATTGGTCGTCTTCGGAAGATCCCTCTTCCGGAAGATTTGAGTCGTTCGACAAGCGTATGTCCTTTCACCGGAACCCGATGTTTTATGCAAAGAAAAGTAGTGTAAAAACACTTAAAAAACACCCTTTTTTGAGGTTCCCGTCTGTTTCTGATGTTTCCCCCCATTCTAGCAAAAACAGCCTCTTTTAACAATCACCCTCAGGCCCCAAACCGGGTGTGGATGACCATAAAAAATACCCCCATTCGCCGCCCCCGGAGACCGTTGAACGAAGCCGGATCAGGTACTCCGATCGAGCCTGAATTAGGGGTGCCTGGAATCATCAAAAAGCTAAATTCAATGTTCTTTAGGGAGGACAAAAAACAGAAACAATTGACTTCCATAGGTGTTTCCATATTATGGGTACAGGGCTTGATTGGGCATTCATGAAAGCAGAGGAGTATTATGGTGAAACGACGGATAAATCAACCAGGGTATATTCAGGCGGGGTTGCTCGGTTTTTTGGTTTCGTGCGTTTTGAGTGTTCCGTTACCATTAAGTGCTCAAGCACCCCGTGGAGGCGGGCAGTTCAGTCGCGTTACACAGCTGCTGAATACTCAAATGCCGCATGTGAATGTTTTTGATTCCAGAGGTGCCCCACTGTCGACAGCTACGCTCAAAGGAAGCTATACCGTTTTGGTTTTCGGTTGCCTGACATGACCTCCTTTCCTAAGAAATGTTCCCAGTTTGGAAACAGTTGCCGCTGATTATGTACCGCGGGGTGTCAGGTTTTTCTATATCTATAAAGCGCTGGCGCATCCGGAAACCAACGGTTACATCCAGCCCTTTACTCTCGAAGAACGATTGTTGCATGTTCAGGAAGCAAAACGGACGCTGGGATCTGATATCGAATGGATTTGCGATAATATGGATAACGACCTCAAGCAGGCTTTGGGCGGAGCACCCAATAGTGAGTTTATTATTGATCCGGCAGGTAAGGTGATTCGGGCGCGAGGTTGGAGTAATGCTGCCGACCTGCGACTGGACTTAGAGAATCTTATTGGTAAGGTTGATCCACCGACCACGATCGCTGACTTGAATTTTAAACCGTCACCACCGAACCGTTCAGTACAACGGGGCATCGTTCCCCGAGTGCGGGTTGGTGGCACCATGCGAGCGGTACAGGTAGTTCCCCGGCCTAGTGACGAACCCTACTATGTGAAATTGCGGGCTGAAGTGGACGATGCATTTCTGGCAGATGGACTGGGAATGGCCTATTTGGGATTTCATCTGGATCCTCTGCATCACGTGCATTGGAATAACCTTGCGGATCCCCTGCAATTTCGTATTCAGTGTCCACCGGGGATTACATTAGGCCCGCTTCGAGGGCGAGGTCCGGAAGTGCAGGTTGAAGCGGATGCCGATCCAAGAGAATTTCTCGTGGGTGTGGAATGGGATGCGACGATACTACCCGCAGACCGATTAGCGAGTTCGCCGGTGGTGATTGAAGTTGATTATTATGCCTGCCACGACGAACTCGGATGGTGTAAACCCGTGCGGCAACAGTACGAACTGCGACTTGTTATGGACCGCAACGGGGGTAGTGTCCGCGGCCGAGGAAAAATAGGTGGTGGCGGAAGCAGTCGGTTCCGGCGACGTTAGCTTTCATGGAGTATGAAGGCGGTTCAGAGATCCAGGTGAAACACCGGAGCATCGATGACATGCCGACGCGATTCAGATGGCCTAGGCACCTGGCGTAACCTGCCAGCGTTCCCATTCCAGCCATAAGAGAACCGTGGACGCGGTAACTGCCAAAAAGGAGAGTACCAGCATCATCGTATATACGTTCAGTCTTATCTTGTTCTTAACCATAAGTGACTTCTGTGGCTCGCTGGTGATTAGTTCAAGTTGGTGACGACGTTGTCATCTTTGCGGATTTGACCTTTGAGGAATTTAGGGATGATCTCGCAGACAGCCGAACTTGGCTGTGTCTCGCGAATCTGCACGCGTCCCAGATAAACCGCTCCGCGATAGACATCCAACTGATGACCAATGCGCAGGCCGTCATCCTGGCCTAGAGAGATCTGTAGTAAATCCGACCGAACCGCAATGACACGTCCGTCCAACGACGGGGGTTTGTCGGCGGTGTCGGTGAATTCATCCAAACCGTTGCTCTGCACAACACTGGCTAGTCGGCCGACCTGATTGCGCAGTTGAGATTCACGTTCAACGGCCTGCTGCTTTAAACTGTTTAAGTGGTTGACTTCGTCCGTTAACGTCAGAATTTGAGCGAAGAAGGTGTCCGTTCGCTGTTGCGATTCGTTGATGTCCGAACGTAGTTGAGCCACTTCGGTTGTCAACTGAGCTTTGGTTTCCTCGGCTATACGGAGAGCATCGGCGAGATCGTTGGCTCGGGCTTCTGTCGATTTGACAATGTCTTCCTTCTGAGCAAGATCCGTTTCAATCGCAGTGACCTGAGTTTCCAGTGCGGCTAAGGCATAAGCCCGAGCAACTTGCTCACGCTTGAGACTGTTTTCGACCGTTGCCTTTTCCGTCTCTAAGGTACCAATCTGATCCTTCAGATTGTTGGCCTCCGTCTTCGCTAGTTCCGCCTCTGTCTGCAGATCAACGTGCGTTTGGTAGACGTTAATCGAGAACCCCATAAATAAGAGGCTCATGATGAAAATCAATACGGTGAATATTTTACCTATCAGTGTCATGACGCGAACCATTCCTATTCTGGTTGATCTGGCGGTTGGAACTCAATAAGGAAGGTCTTCCTTACTCGTGTACCCTACCTGGATTATAAAACACAATCACGCATGCGATCCATGATGCGGATGATTGGAATAATCGTTACCTCTTAAAGTTCGGACGTTTCTACCCGCTGAAATCAATATAAGTGCCACTTTTTACCAATGTCAATCATTTAATGTTAATCTGGGGTACTTGGATAATTATAATTATCAAACCTATGCAGCAGAGCGACTTTTTTGCGTAATCACCATCAAATTGGACTGTCAGCGAAATTGATGATGTCGTCCTATACGTACTTTAATCAGTTATTTGGGCTGGGGGAATAAGTTTTCTGAAATTGTTGAGTCGGCAGGTCACTTAACCCCGGATTACCGGCGGAACCAGCTGACGCCGCAAGCGACAAGTCCGAAGCCGCAACAGCAGATGGCCAGCGCATCGCCAATTCTGAGATAAAGGCTGTCTTGGGTCGCCTTGCCGACTTCGGCAACGATAAAGCCGTCCTTTCGTTTTTGTAACTGCTGCCTGACTTCTCCTCGGGAGGTGATCCACGCAGAGATTCCGGTATTTGCGGCAACGAGATTAGGGCGTCTCATTTCCACTGCCCGCATGACATTACAGCGTAAGTGAAGATCCAGCATCGCGGATCCCCAGAACCAGCCATCGTTTGTCAGGTTCAGCATCACATCGGGATGTTGTCCTGCAGCATTGGTTTGATGGATCATATCCCGAACGAGATGAGGCACCGTACTTTCAAAGCAGATATTGGGCGCGAACACAACACGGTTGATTTCAAACATCAGTTGTTGATTTCCCGGTTCGAGCCCCGGACTAATCGGGAGAAGTTCATAGAGTGCCGGGATCCAGTTTCCGGCAGGGATATATTCCCCAAACATCACGAGGTGGCTTTTGTGGTAGATATCTAAAATATTCCCGTTTGGATCAAACCGGATTGCGGAATTATAGAGTGGCGTACTGGTAACCGAGAGATCTCGTGTGTTGGCACCGGCAATTAACTGAGTCGGTACTGTTTCAGGATCAGGAACACCGGCATGGAGCCGTTGCATCAGCAGAGCATTGGAATTCTCCATGTTCTGCATTACGGTTACGACATGCTCTTTAAAATCCTGTTTTGAAAAATCCTCAAACTCCGGCTTTTGGGGCACGTGAATTGCCTCAGGATGATTTTCATCCAGGATGTAATTGGGCCCGTATGAAAACATGGACTCGGGCCAGACCAGCAGCTGGATCGTGCCATCGAATTCGCGGGCCAACTCAGACTGACGAATGTAGGTTTGTTGTTGCCGCTGCATTTTCTTGAGATACTGTTCGTAAGTGAGCCCAAATTGTGTATCCGCGGATCCTTGAATGAGCCCGACGGTGACGCTGTTGGACATGTCGGCAAACGAACCGCGGAGGCGTTGTTGGCCATAAACGAGGGAAGCAAACACCAATACAAAGATGACGCTTACATGCATCAGAGCGGCGAGTTGAGGGCGTATAGGAGGCTCTGATTTATGAAAGACAGTCACGATGGCATAGAGGTTACCTGCGACAAGGATGATTAACATGGAAATGGTGGGACTGCCGGTAAGATCTGCAATCTGGATGAGTGTTAGATGATCCGTTTGTGTATGCGACAGGCAACCCAGAGAAAATCCGGAAATGACGTATCCTCGCAGCCATTCCAGGCTCACCCAACTGATGGCGGCGGCAAGACTGGCAGGTAAGCGGGTATGTCGGATCAATTGCCGGCCCACAAAAACAAAAGCGGGTAAATAGACACCCAGATACATTGCCAATGCCAGCCAGCCAAAGTGAGTTGTCCAATGTGCCAGGCGGAGTCCCTGTAAAAGGAGTAACCAAAATAAAACATGAGCCAGCCACATTTGAAAGTAACCATTTCCCATGATGCGACGGGATCGCCGTTTGGAGGGACTGGGCTTAAAACCGCCGGCGGTCAACAACGGCATCCACAGGCAGGGGGCCAACCATGCCATCCAGGTCCAGTTCAGCGGAGGGAAGGCAGTCCAAAGCAAACACCCACCCAACACCGACAAACCGAAAGTTGTTCGACGCGACAGTTGTTTGGGTGAGGTCATAGAGAAGCAAATCCTTTGCCCGGGGAGAACGCGCTACCAGGGAAATGGAAACAGCGTTATTGATTCCCCCACATCATAAACCTGTTGTGGGGGATGGAAAAAGGCCAGACAGTTGGCTGCTGCCAGGGTTTTTTGGTCTGCGGAACCTTTCCAGGCAAGTGGAGTGACGGCAAGTTTCCCGTTTTCCCACTGAGATCGAGCTGGATAGTACGTGGGGCGATCCCCTCGTAATGTAAACCGGGTTGTTAATATCCCCTGAATTTCATCGGTTGGTGGTTGCGGCTGACCCTGGATCGCCGCTAATGCAGGAGCAACGAATAACAAATAACAAACCAGACTACTGACCGGGTTTCCTGGTAAGCCAAAAACAAGACAGGTGTGATTTGACCGGTGAGTAACGCCAAACCAAAGTGGTTTACCAGGTTTGAGTTGGACTTTATGAAAGATTTCTTCAACGTTGCACTGTTGAAGCACTGCGGGTACATAATCTTTGGTGCCGGCAGACACGCCGCCTGAAAGAAGCAGCACATCATTT
The DNA here is from genome assembly GCA_036150515.1 of Planctomycetota bacterium. GTDB lineage: Bacteria > Planctomycetota > Planctomycetia > Pirellulales > Pirellulaceae > UBA721. The sequence continues at coordinate 2,698 of JAYZPA010000016.1, read as the reverse complement.
TCCAGACCGGTATGAATGATCTCCTGCAAGGCCTGTTGGTCGTCACGGACAATGCCCAATCCATGAGCGATTGCTCCGGATTGCATGACCAGCGCAGACAGCAAAGGACCATTGCTGTTACGGATAAGTCCTGCTGTAGGCATCTCTGAGGCATCGACTAATTCATCTCCCGTACTGATGACGCCCACCGTTGGTTGACAGTAAACCGGCACGTTAACGCAGCCGACCTCCGCCATGACGCCTAGCTCAACAGGTCGCACTTTATTTCCGGCCTGGATAACGACCGCATCTTTTGCCAAAGCGGTTGCACGGCGCATGATGTGGGCACCCGGTTGTCGTGTGCTGCCCCCTATCGTCACGAAGGAAGAATCCGTGTCGGTTTCACAATCTTCGACCATGACTACCGCATCCGCACCCTCCGGTACAGGAGCGCCGGTCATGATCTGAGTGGCCGTGCCGGGACGGACTATCTGCCGAGGTGTTTGCCCGGCTAATACGCATTCAAGAATTTCCAGTCGGGCATCGGGTTTCAGATCAGCACAGCGGATGGCAAATCCGTCCACCATCGATTTATCAAACGGAGGTGAATCAATATCGCTGTGGATATCCTCCGCAAGAATTCTGCCAAGAGACGCGTCGAGCGAACAGGTGGTTGCTGCTCGGGGTTGAATGTGTTCGGAGATCGCCTGCCAGGCCTGAGCAACGGTTAACATGACTGTTGGGTCTCCCCGGGACGACGAACCGATATCATTTTATGAAATGGAAGTCTGGATAAAGCGTTTGAGAATTTCAGGACCTATGTCCGATAAAAAACTCTCAGGATGAAACTGCCATCCAAACAGAGGCATGCTGCGGTGACGGATACCCATAATTTCACGAGAGCCATCGGGAGCATGTGTCCATGCACTGACCTCAAACTGATCACTCAGTGTATCAGGTTGAATTACCAGACTGTGATATCGAGTGGCAACAAAGGGATTCGCAATTCCGTCAAAAATCCCGCAGTCATCGTGGTGGATTTCGTCCGTCTTACCATGCATCAGCTGCTTGGCACGTACGATGGTACCGCCGGTTACCTGGCCAATGGCCTGATGTCCAAGGCACACGCCAAGCAGGGGTACTTTTCCCTGTAATCTCTTGATCACATTCATGCTTTCCCCCGCTTCGTTGGGCGTGCAGGGACCGGGAGAAATAATAATATGAGACGGGTTTTTTGCTTCGACTTCCGCCGGGGTAATCCGGTCGTTGCGATGAACCTCAATGTCGAGGCTGGGATCTATTTCCCCAAGACGTTGCACTAAATTGTAAGTGAACGAATCATAATTATCGATTAATAGAATCATGTGTGTATACACAGTCTGAATCCAAACGACTTGAGGATTCGGTTCCGGGGGGTATTCAAAATATCAAAGCAAAGGCGGTGTCTTTCCGGTAAGCTGCTATTCTAATGCATGATCTTAATTGCAGTCCACTGCCAGAACCGGGGAAGTATTCGGTTGTTGGGGTTGTGGTTATTCCCAAAACAGTGATGTGCGTTCATAATAAACGTACTTCCCGACACCCTTCACGGGGATTGCATCGGGAGGTTTTAAATCCACCACAGCCGATGTGTGAGAAACGTGGTATTTATGAGTACGCTTACCCAACCTGCTCCAACTTTTGAGTTGGCACCTTATAAATCTCTTAGTAATCAGGAACTGGCTCAGCGAGTTGAAGCGGTACGCGAACAATTGGGGTCCGAGTTATTGATTCTGGGTCACCATTATCAACAGGATGAAGTGATCGCCCACTGTGATTTGCGAGGGGACAGTTTTCAACTGAGCCGTCTGGCTGCTGATAAGTCCGATTGTAAGTACATTGTTTTCTGTGGTGTCCATTTCATGGCAGAAACCGCAGACATTCTAGCCAATCGCCCTGATCGTCAATCACAACCACATTCGGGCGTGACGGTCGTCCTGCCCGATCTGGCAGCAGGTTGTTCGATGGCGGATATGGCTGCCATTGAACAGGTTGAAAATGCATGGGATGAACTTGGGCAGTGGATCGACTGTGATGACATTACACCGGTAACGTATATTAATTCGGCCGCCAGTCTAAAGTCCTTTGTTGGACGACATGGTGGAATCGTGTGCACCTCCAGTAATGCGGCGGCTGTGCTGGATTGGGCTTTTGCCCGAACCAGCCGGGTTCTCTTCTTTCCGGACCAGCATCTGGGCCGGAATACCAGTCTGGCGATGGGGATTTCCAATGAACAAATGCCCGTGTGGGATCCCTTTCAGCTGGAGCTGGGTGGAAATCGACCCGAGGCAATTGAACGCAGCAAAGTGATTCTCTGGAAAGGACATTGCAGCGTGCATCAGATGTTTCAGGCAGAGCACGTGAAGATGTTCCGGCGCGAGCATCCGGGGATCCAAATTCTGGTGCATCCGGAGTGTCCTCAGGAAGTTAATGACCTGGCCGATATCTCGGGATCGACAGGAAAAATCATCGAAGTGATTGAACAGGCTCCGTCGGGGTCGAGTTGGGCTATCGGCACGGAATTGCATCTGGTTAACCGCCTCCGCAAAGAACATCCGCATCTGGATATCCATTTTCTTTCACCCGTCGTGTGTATGTGTGCAACGATGTACCGGATCGATCTGGCACACCTTTGTTGGGCTCTGGAAAATATCGTCTCCGGAACTCCGGTAAATGAGAT
>JAYZPA010000015.1:0-10169 GCA_036150515.1 Planctomycetota bacterium | reverse complement strand
TCCGGAGGTGGGAGGTAGTGGTCTGGATAACTCAATTGTGGTAATCTGTTGGCAGTTAGGATTCTCCAGGGAAAAGGAATTCACGATGAAGCCCCCTGTTACGGTGGCCATTTTAGGAGTTGGTCTGATCGGTGGATCGATCGGTCTGGCCGTACGTCAGCGAGGTCTGGCAAATCGTGTCATTGGAATCGGCCGCAGTCGCTCGCGTTTAAACCGAGCGCTTCGTTTAGGAGCGATTACGGAATCGACGACCAGTCTGGCTCGTGGTGTGGCGAATGCGGATCTCATCGTGGTTTGCACTCCCGTGGATTGTATTGTTGACCATGTTGAACAAGTATCCGGATTTGCACCGGAGGGAGCGGTTATTACGGATGTTGGCAGTACGAAAGAATCTATTGTTGCTGCACTGGACGGAAAACGGTCAGGAGCCCAATTTCTAGGAAGTCATCCACTTGCCGGGAATGATCAGGGCGGAGTTTCTAATGCGACGGCGGATTTGTTTCAGGATCGGACGGTGGTGGTTACTCCGACGGAGAATACGAATTCTGCGGTTCGCCGAACGGTCATCGAATTATGGAAGACGACCGGGGCAACCGTGGTTACCATGTCGGCCATGCAGCATGATCGTACGATAGCGGTTGTCAGTCACATGCCTCATGCGGTGGCTACGGTGTTGGCGGGAACTCCCACGACGGTCCAGCGAAAACTGGCGGCCAGCGGATTTGAGGATACAACGCGTATTGCATCGGCAGATCCGGATTTGTGGTTGCAAATTATGCGTGATAATTCGGCGGAAGTCTTAAGAAGTCTGGATCAGTTCATGAAGAATCTTGAGGAATATCGCTCGGCACTGAAGCGGGGTGATTATCGAAAACTAAAACAGTATCTTAAACGAGGAAAACAGGCACGTGAGTCTTTGGGAAGTTGATATTTATCCTGCTTCAGGTCAGGTCGATCGTCGCGGTGCGGATGTGGTTAGTGAGATTGCCGATTTGGGAATGGACTGTACGGTTCAGGTGGCTGCCGGATTTGGCTATTTGATTGAAGGTGATTTCGATCAGACGCAGGTCGAGATGTTGGCCGGGAAACTACTGGCCGATCATGTGGTCGAGGACACCGTCGTTGCCCCTGTTGGCGATGATGCGCTGCAGCAATCACCGATCGATGGTGGCAGGATGGTTTATGTGTTGCCTAAACCCGGGGTTATGGATCCGGTGGCCATGAGTGCACTTCAGGGAATCAGGGATTTCGGACTGGAGGTCAGGCAGGTTCGTACTTTCAGTAAATACTGGCTCGACGGGGTGGCGCCGGAACAGCTTCAGGTGATTTGCGAAAAGATTCTTGCAAACGATTCGGTCGAACAGGTCATTGATGGCAAACTGGATCTGGATCACCTTGAGCATGGTATGTCGTATGAGTTTGAATTGCAGATTGTCCCGATTCGGGAACTAACCGATTCCGAACTGGAGGATCTTAGTCTGCAGGGTCAGCTTTATCTGACTTTGATTGAGATGCAGACGATTCAACAGCATTTCCATGAATTGGGTCGGGATCCGACGGATATCGAATTGGAATCGGTTGCTCAGACCTGGAGTGAACACTGCAGCCATAAAACACTGGCTGGACGGATTGCTTATCGGGATGAAAAAGGTGAGCGTCAGTTTGAGAACATGCTTAAAGAGACGATTTTTGGAGCGACGGTTCGGATTCGGGAAGAGTTGGGCGGCGACGACTGGTGTGTGAGCGTATTTAAGGACAACGCGGGGATTGTTACGTTTAATGACCAGTTCAACGTTGTATTTAAGGTGGAGACCCATAATCATCCGTCGGCATTAGAGCCGTATGGAGGTGCGAATACGGGGATTGGCGGCGTGATCCGTGATCCGATGGGAACGGGCCTGGGGGCGAAACCGATTTGTAATACGGATGTATTTTGTTTCGCTCATCCGGACACGGATCTGGCATCGCTCCCTCCGGGGGTGTTGCACCCACGACGAGTGATGAAGGGGGTGGTGGCAGGCGTTCGGGACTATGGGAACCGCATGGGGATTCCAACAGTCAATGGAGCAATATATTTTGACGACCGGTATCTGGGAAATCCACTGGTATATGCCGGAAATGTGGGAATTATCCCCTGTGAAATGTCATTTAAAGAGGCACATGCCGGCGAATGGGTAGTGGCCATTGGTGGCCATACCGGACGTGATGGTATTCATGGTGCGACCTTTAGTTCTGCTGAGCTTACCAGTGACAGTGAATCGCTTTCCGGGGGTGCGGTTCAGATTGGAAATGCAATTACAGAAAAGATGGTATTGGATGTGTTGATCGCCGCACGTGACCGAGGCCTCTATAGTTGTGTTACGGATTGTGGCGCGGGCGGATTTGCCAGTGCCGTTGGAGAGATGGGCGAGGAAATCGGGGTGGAAGTCTACCTGGATAAGTGCCCGTTGAAATATGCCGGATTGAATTATACCGAAATCTGGATCTCCGAAGCGCAGGAACGAATGGTGTTTAGCGTGCCGGACGAGAACTGGCAGGAATTCCATGATCTCTGTGAGTCCGAAGGGGTGACGGCGACGATTATTGGGAAATTTGAGGCGACGGGGCGTTTAGTCCTGAAATATCAAGATCAGGTCGTCGGTGACTTGACCATGGAATTTCTTCATGACGGTCGGCCTCCCGTGGTTCGTGAAGCACATTATGACCCGCCGGAGGCTGTGGATTTGGATCTCACGTCCGCCGCAGGTAATGTGCAGCAGGAACTGCTCGATATCCTGAGTAGCTTGAATGTAGCCAGTAAGGAGTGGGTCATTCGTCAATACGATCACGAGGTTCAGGCCGGAAGTGTGATCAAACCGCTTGTGGGAGTCAGCAATGACGGTCCCGGAGATGCGGCCGTGGTGCGTCCCTTGTTGGATAGTTGGCGCGGGTTGACCGTTTCCTGCGGTATGAATCCGCGGTATGGGGATTTTGACACCTATCATATGGCTGCCAGTGCGATTGACGAAGCGATTCGTAACAGCGTGGCCGTCGGTGCGGATCCGGATCGCATTGCGATTTTAGACAATTTCTGTTGGGGCTATACGGATCGACCGGAGACGTTGGGTTCACTGGTACGTGCAGCACTGGCCTGTTATGACATGGCCGTCGCATTACACACGCCTTTTATTTCAGGTAAAGACAGTTTGAACAACGAGTTCTCCTATCAGGATTCGGATGGACAGAAACAGACGATTTCTATTCCACCCACGCTGTTGATCAGTGCTTTAGGACAGGTTGACGATGCTCGAACGTGCACGACGATGGATTTTAAGCAGGCAGAGAATATGGTCTGCCTTGTTGGAACGACGGCATGTGAGTTGGGGGGCTCTCATTGGACGCTCGTGCACGGTACGCCGGGGGGTGCCGTACCGCAGGTGGACACGAAGGTAGCCCGAGCGACATTCCGTGGTGTACACCAGGCCATTCAACAGGGATTGGTCCGAGCTTGTCACGACCTCAGTGAAGGAGGCCTGGCTGCAGGACTTGCAGAAATGGCCTTTGCCGGGGGATGGGGTGCCCGGATTGATTTGGCACCGATCCCTACGGATATTCCCTACACCGGAGACGCGGAATTGATCACAAAATTGTATTCGGAATCCAATACGCGATTCCTTTGTGAAGTCACCACGGAAAATTGGGAAGCATTTCAAACCGCTTTGTCCGATGTTCCGTGCACACAAATTGGAAGAGTGACAAAGGATGACCAGCTTGTCATTACACGAGGTGACGATGTGGTCGTGGATCTGCCGTTGGCACAGATGAAAGAAGCCTGGCAGTCACCGCTTCGATGGTAGTGAAATGATGACGAAAGAATTGGTAAAGGCGTTGAAAAGAAGAGAGAGAAAATGGTAGCACCGCGAGTATTAATCCTGCGTGCCCCAGGCACCAACTGCGACTTTGAGACAGAACATGCATTTGAGCGCGCCGGCGCTGTAGGTGATCGAGTCCATATTAATCGCATTCTGGAATCCCCCACCCGGATGAACGATTACCAGATTCTCTGTATCCCGGGGGGATTCAGCTACGGCGACGACGTGGGTGCTGGAAAGATACTGGCAAATCAAATGCGCCATCATCTTGTGGATGTCATGCAGCAGTTCAAGTCGCAGGATAAACTACTGCTGGGCATCTGCAATGGATTCCAGGTTCTGATTAAGTCGGGAATTCTGCTGGAAGATGACGCAGATGGGAATCCGCCTGCAACGCTGTGCTGGAACGATCATGGCCGGTATGAGGATCGTTGGGTCCATCTGAAATCGGCGTCCGATCATTGCGTCTTTTTGAAAGGACTGGATCGTATGTATCTGCCGATTGCACATGCCGAAGGTCGTTTTGTAATGCATGACCAAGAAGTGGCTCAACGACTGGAGCAGAATGGGCAACTGGCTTTACGCTATACCGATGATGCGGGTGGGGAGGCTGGTGGATTTCCAGACAACCCAAACGGAGCTCAATGGAATGTTGCCGGCGTGAGTGATCGTACCGGGCGTGTGTTTGGGATGATGCCTCATCCGGAACGCTTTATCGATGGTACGCAGCATCCGCGCTGGACACGTGAAGGATTGCAGGATCAGGGCCAGGGGATGGTGATTTTTCGTAATGCCGTTGAGTATTTTGCGTAGACTCCAAAGGCGTCTTGCGCCCGTGTATTACGAAAGCCCTGATACATTTATTTCCGGAAGTGAATGCTGCAGCTTTCATCTTCACAATTCAGTTGGTACCTGCGGCGGGCGATCCAGCGATATCCAATGCTCCAGATCGGTAATGAAAACGGGATATGCAAAAGTGGTGCAAGTAGCCACAATCGGGGCAAACGTGTGGTGAGACGTCGTATCGCTGCCGCACCGCGATGGTACTTTCCGGTATGATCGACCATGATCATGGCCTTCATCATTTCATCGTGACTTAGGTCAGGGTAAAGCTGAGCAACCACCGGATCGTGTAAAGACAGAAATGCGATGCGGTTTTTTCCATCCCAGCCGCAGATGCGGCGGACCTGTTTTGTACAGAATTGACAGTGCCCGTCATAAATCAGGACTTCTGCCGCGGGATGATCCGCAGGATTTGGTAATGGGGGCATGAGGTGACAACCGGATTCGTTTCAAAAATTCAACGGTATTATATACCAAACCAGAACGAATTATGCTGATTCGTTCAACAGTGAATCGATATCGAACTCTTGTTGAAAACCGTCATAGTCAAATTCTTCTTCCGACTCATCGTATGGTTCAAACGTGTCGTTGTAATCGTCGGTTTCATACGGATCATCGTCCCATGAAGTCTCCTCTTCTTCGGTGAGGGATGGGTTGAGTTGGCTTGGACCCGACAAATCAAGGCTACTGACTGTCGAAGTCGAAGTGCAGGTATGAGTTTCGTCCGATACGGTTCGGTTGAAAAATGTATAGAACGTCGTGCTGGTTCCGATTCCAATAAGCAGCCAGGCCCATAAGGGCGAGACTTGGACGTCCAATAGTTTTATCTCCGGTACCGTCGTGGGCGTTTCTGAGGTGGAAGTGATGATCGGCGATGTTTGCTTCAGATGCACCTGCTCAACGGCCAGACATTGAATGCCTAGCATAATACAGGAGATGCTGAGTCCGAGTACGACTGCTTTGAACATAAACTTGCCAAATGGATTAGTGTGGTGGACGGTGGTATGAGGTGTACGGTTCTGGGAATCCCTGTCGAGGGCTCCTGGCTATCTGGATTATCGAACGGGAATGTCGCTGACAGTGAATGTCGTTGGAGGGATTAGGGTTATGCCGACCGTTGTTGAATGTTGGACATTTAACGGGATTTTTATTAATCAGTATTTGAGAGATAGAAGGCCAAGAGTATAAAGAAACCAACGGTACTTGCAGTTGGAAATGGTGCTCATTGCTGCTGTGAGTGAAATTATATGGATTTTGATGATTATACTGGTCGATGTTAGTGAAGCTTCTTTTGAACCGAATGTTGGGATGGTTTGACAGAGTAGATTGTATCGCGAAGGTTGTCATGTTCAGCGTGGAGTTTGGTGTTGTCTGAACGAGCGAAAATTCTTTATGTAGGTTCACCTCCATCAGCTGACCTGTCAGTGATGGAGGAATTATATAAAACGGGTGTGGTGGAGGTGGCTGCGGACTGGCATGCGGCCCGCCGTTTGCTTCGCGAACAGTGTTTTGACGGGATCTTAATCCCATCGGTGGTAGCGCAGCCGAATTTGAACGGCATTCTGGACTCGATACGAGCGATGCAACAGATCACTCAGGGAGTGGCAGTGGTCGACTCCCAGCAGAATGTCTTGTGGTCAAACGAACAGGTAAACAAATGGGCCGGATGCGAAAACGCAGTCGGCCTTAACGTTTATGAGGCTCTGGGTGGTGGTGAAATCACCAGCGGCATGAAATGTCCGTGTTCTAAGACTGCCGAGACAAATCGATCTGCACGATGTCTTTTTAAAACGCCAACGGATCAGTTCTTTCGCTTGCAAACCAGCCGTATCGATGATCCGGCAATCGACGATGTGGAAATTCTGGTGTTTATTGAGGACGCCACAAACGACCAACGCTATCGACAGAAGCTTAATGCAGTCCATGAAGCGGGTGTCGAACTGTCCAACCTGTCTCCTGAGGAAGTATTCCAAATGGATGTGCAGGATCGAATCGAATTGCTGAAAGCGAATATTCTGCATTACACCCAGTCTATCCTGGATTATGACAATGTGGAGATTCGGTTACTTGATCAGGGTTCTGGTGAATTGCAGCCGTTGTTATTTGCGGGAATTGATCAGGAGGCCGCTGAACGGTCTCTGGTGGTTGGCAAACAGGCAAACGGTGTAACGGGGTATGTGGCGGCCACCGGAGAAAGCTATTTGGTAACGGATGTAAATAGCGACCCGTTATTTATACAGTCGTTTTCGGGTTCCCAAAGCTCGTTAACGGTTCCATTGAAGTGGCAGGGTGTGGTGATTGGGACGTTTAACGTGGAAAGTCCCGAGGTGGATGCCTTTTCAGAAAGCGATATGCACTTTCTCGAGTTGTTTGTGCGGAATATCGCCATGGCATTGAATACGCTCGATCTATTAGTGGCACAAAAAACCAATGCGGCGCAGAAAAGCGTTGAAGCGATTCACCGCGAAGTGGCGTTGCCCATTGATAAGATTCTGAATGATGCAGTGAATGTTATGGAATTGTATATTGGCCACGAACCGGAAGTTGCGGAGCGGCTGCGGAGGATTTTGCGTAATGCCCGTGATATTCGACAGGTGATCCACAAGATTGGTCAGGACCTGGCGCCGGCCGAGGCAGTTCCGTCCGGAGTGACCGTGCAGCGGCATCCGTTATTAGCGGGTCAGCGGGTTTTGGTGGTGGACAGCGATGAATCCGTACGTAACGATGCCCACTCGCTTCTGGAACGCTATGGTTGTATTGTGGAAACCGCGGAAACCGGCGGTGAAGCGGTTTATATGGTACGTAATACGGTGGGAAGTGAAAGCTATAATGCGATTATTTCGGATATTGGGTTACCGGATTTTAGCGGTTACCAGTTGATGCTGCGTCTTCAGGAAATGCTGGATACGGTGCCGCTGATATTAATGACGGGTTTCGGCTATGATCCGGGGCATTCGATTGTTAAAGCACGGCAGGCGGGACTGCATGCAAATGCGGTTCTGTACAAACCTTTTCGGCTTGATCAACTTCTTGATGTAATGGAAACCGTTCTAAAAATCCACGGTGGCGTCACTCCTGCATAGGGTTGCAATGCTTCGATGCCAACTACGCTTTTGATTGATGGTTTGTGCTACCTTCTTGCGATGGCAGGTCATGTTGGCGTTTGCGCGATGCTCATGAACCGTTTGCAGGGTTCCGGTATTGAATATCGATATGAAAAAGTGATCAAGAAGATCGTCAAATTGGGTGCGCTCTGTGGTGTACTCGTTCCATTTGCAGCCTATCGGTTTGATCCATGCCTGACCGCTCCGATTCAATGGGTTGGCAAGCAGGTAGTCCAGTTTCAGGGTTATTATGTTTGCACGGTTGGGTTCCTGCTGATCGTTGCACTGAGACGATTGTCCCACGTTTATCTGGATCGCTGCCCGCAGCGGTGGAGCATGGTTCGCTCCCGGCGATTGGATGCCGTTGGGGAAACCGGTAGTGACTTGATTGGTAGCGGTGGCGTGATTGTCTGGCCACGGGTGCCCTGCAACGAAATCCGGAAACTGGAAGTAAATTCAAAGTTAATTCAGATTGACCGGTTACCCCCGCAGCTTGATGGCTTCACGATTACTCATTTCAGTGATCTGCACTTCACTGGAATCCTGACCAAACAGTACTTTCAATGGGTGTTGCAAAAGGCGTTGGATTTGAAGTCAGACATGATCGTTGTGACGGGTGATATTATTGACAACCCGCAGTTGTTGCCCTGGGTAATCGATCTCTTTGCTCCGCTTGCCGCTCAGACGCGTTGCTTCTATGTGCTGGGAAACCATGATATCCGCAATTTGGATCCAAGCCGGGTGCGCGAGGCGTTAGCGACGGCGGGCTGCCATGATTTGGGCGGTCAAACAACAACCTTCGAGCATCCGCACTGCCAAATACAGTTGTCCGGGAACGAACAACCATGGATTGGGGCTGCCCCTATGATCCCGGATGTGGATGTGGATTTGCATATTGGCGTTGCACATACCCCCGATCTGTTTTCATGGGCGCAGGATCACGATATGCATCTGCTGCTCGCCGGGCATGCCCACGGAGGTCAGATAAGGATCCCTTTGGTGGGACCGGTCGTGACGCCAAGTTTGCATGGCGTCCGTTATGCAAGCGGCGTGTTCTATCAAAATGCAACCATGATGCATGTAACAAGGGGGATTGGTGGGTTACAGCCCATACGATACCGGTGTTTCCCTGAAATCACGCAGCTGGAGCTTTGTCGACAGATAGAAACATAACGGTTTAACAAGGGCGAGCGGCGATCAGGAGTCCATAGATATGGGGAACGGCATCAATGTGAGCATAACGTGGCTTTTCCAATCCCGAGTCGATGATACATTGCTGCAGAGCAAGAGGATCACAAAGACCGGAATCTTGAACATGCATCGCCAGGTCTAATTCCAGCGTGGCGCGGGTAACGTCCCCACTGTCCTGACCCGGAAATACATCAATAATTGCCAACCGTCCCCCCGGACTCAATGAATCAACAGCACGTTTTATCAGCGTGGTCCATTGTTCAGGGGGAATTAGATTCAGCAGGTTGGCGACGATGGCAAGATTGAACTGACCTGTTGGTAGTTCCGTTGTGAACGGATCCCCGACAATGCTTTCGAAGCGGTTTGTCATGCCGATGGATTCTGCGGTGCGACAGGCTGCACTGACCGGCTCAGCATGATCCAAAAACGTGACCGTTGCTTGCGGATCCTGTCTTGCAATCGCCAGACTCCATACGCCGGTTCCACAACCGATATCGATGATTCTCAGCGGTTCGGTTTGTTCACTCAAACCCAGATATTTAACCACTTCCATGGCTGTTGGAGTGGCTTGCCACTGCATGGATGTGATGCGATTTCGATAGCCTGCAGGGTCATGCTTGCATGGTGAGGGGGATTGAATAAACGTATCCAGGTCCATGCGGCGTGCCTGTCCCAGATCATGATCGTGGGCCGTTAGCAGTTGTAGCATCTGGCTCAGTGCATAGTCATCGCCGTACTTTTCCAGGATCAACAGCCCGCACAGGATCTCCAGTAACAGGGCGACGCGTTGCGGATTCAGATTGCATTGCGAAGCAATCTGCGTGGCGGTTAACTGTCCCGATTTCAGCACGTCCAGAATGCCTAGCCGGCGGGCGCTTTGGTAAGCATCCACCCCGACGGCGGCATTGGATATATTCGTGTAAAGGCGAAGTGTGTTAATCTGAGCGTCGGACATGGTGTTGTGATTGGAGTACTTTTAAGTTAGAGGAAAAAGGAATGCCCCGAGCACGGTCGCTGCCAGGCCGACACATCCCATGATGATACTCATCGGCGTGATCGTGCGTAATGCTTCGGATTCGGTCATGCCACTCATTTTGCAAATGACCCAAAAACCACTATCAGCCATCCAGGCGATTGGTTTGGATCCACAACCCACGGCCAATGCCAAATAGACAGGGTG
>JAYZPA010000014.1:0-13324 GCA_036150515.1 Planctomycetota bacterium | reverse complement strand
AAAAGAATCAGCGCAATCAGGCTGGCAGTGCTAAATAAGTAAATCCAGAACCAGAGCGACTCGGTGATTTTTGGGCGAGTCGTCCTTGGGGATGTGCCGGGCGCCGTAGTCGATTCAGAATGCATAGCAACTCAATCGTATTGAAAGCAACAGGGATGCAGGGTGTTGAGGGAAAATGGCGGAAGTGTATGGGAATCGAACCCACCAGCCCTACGGTTCACGCACGGCTCGCCGGTTTTGAAGACCGCGGCCACCACCAGGTGTGCTTCCACTTCCGCTTTTTCCATTATTGTCTTGTTAGTATGGATTAATCAGACCCAGTCAATCCCCGTTTCAATTCGAATTCGGTCTTCATAATCACCGAGCAGTCCGCCGATCAGTTCCCATTGTGTTGGACGCCGGACTTCAATGTCTCCCTGTTTGTTGATCCGTACGATGCAATCTTCGACCACGCCCGCGGTAACCAGATCATCGGCGTGAATTTCTTCATCCGCAATAATTCTCGCTAGTGTGGCTCCTGTCATCTCTACAAATTCCATTATAGGCTTTCTTTCTCCTGGATACACTGGTGTAGCCGTTCACACAATTCAATCATAACCGGAACGGCTAATTGTTCCGCACGACAATCTCCTCTGAGACCCATCGAATTTAGCATATCATCAACGTTTTGGCGCGTTAGTTGCTGTTGAAACCGTTTTATCAGAACGCTGCGTAAGTATTTCCGTCGATGCAAAAAAATGCCTCGTACAAATTGGTGATAGTTTTGCAGGTTAGAAATTCGCGATCTTTTCTCATGATTGGTAACCATGTGCACAATGGCAGAATGAACTTTGGGCTGAGGCCAAAATACGGATGGGTTCATGATCCGCACAATCTCGGCATCGCACTGAGCCTGAATCCACAAACTGAGTGAGCCAAAGTCACTGGTGGCCGGGCGGGCAACGATTCGATCTCCCAATTCCTTTTGAATCGTTGCCGTCATGGATGCGGGAACATGTTTTTCTAGAGTCAATAAGTTGGAAATAATGGGTGTCGCCACATTGTAGGGCAGGTTTGCAACAAGTTTTAACTGAGCATTCTCCAAATTTTCCATGGCGTTGTCGATCGTTGCCAATAATTCATCGCTGAAATGATTCTTATTACGTAATGCGTCCTGTTGTAGAAATGTAATGTTGTCAAGCGAAGCCAGTTCTTCTTTGGCCAACTGATGGAGGTTGCGGTCAATTTCGACTGTGATCACATGCCCCGCTTTCGCAGCGATGATTGCAGTTAACGAACCTGTACCTGTACCGATTTCCAAAGCAACGTCCTGTGGACCTAACGCAGCTGTGTCGGCAATCATGTTGACGAGGTTCAGATCGGTGAGAAAATTCTGCCCATAACGCGAGACGGGATGGATTCCCGCCTCTTCGAAGCGTTTTTTCAAAAATGAGATGGTTTGACGATTGACCATAGTCGGAAACAGTTTTTTAGAGAAGGGATGGGCTAGTGTTGTTTGGGTGATTGAAATGCGGTGATTTGGCGTTCCACATATTTCGCTAATAAGTCCGTTTCCAAATTAACCTGATCGCCTGGGGAAAGCTGTCCGAGTGTTGTATTTTCCAGAGTGTGAGGAATCAAAGCAACGCTGAATCGATCGTCTTCAACATCCACTAACGTTAGACTGATTCCATCGACGGTGATGGAACCCTTGGAGGCCATTTGCCGCATCAACGCCGTGGGAGCTTGAAACCAGAACGTGGCCCAGTCCTGTTCGTCGACTCTTTGTTGAAGTTGTCCCAATCCGTCAATATGGCCTGTAACAAGATGACCACCGAGGCGGTCACCAAGACAAACAGAACGTTCCAAATTTACCTTATCCCCTGTCTGTTTCAGGCCGAGGTTGGTTCGTTTGAGTGTTTCCGGACCCGCATCAAATCCCCATTGTGTATTGCAAATGTTCACAACGGTCAGGCAGCATCCGTTGTTGGCAATGCTATCGCCGACTTGGACGCCGGTTGAGAGATCTCCTGCGTCGATGACCAGACGTACCCCCATCGTGCGTGGTTCGAGAGAAATAATTTCCCCCATTCCTTCCACCAGCCCAGTAAACATATGATGACTCCGGTTTAATCTTATGTATGCCGTCGATCGGTCGTTGATGAACCGTTCTGCCAGCAGTGACCCCATGGCACTTGAAAGTGAATTGCGGGGAACGTCGAAAACCTGTTTTTAGCCCACTCGTTGAATGTAAGGTGCTGTGAATTAATTGAAAACCGCAAATCCTGATTACTTCCTGATCCGGGCATCCCAACTCCACATTTACCGGTTGGAAATCACGCCTAGCGGAAAAGGACCGAGTGGGACACAATGAAGATTGTGGCAACGCTGGGTCGAGCGAAATTTCACCCAGCCTACGTGATCCATTAACCCGATCTAAGCTAGAGGACATTTTCGATGAGTTTTATTACGGATATTAAAGGCCGTCAGATTTTGGATAGCCGCGGTAACCCGACCGTGGAGGTGGATGTTATTCTTGCCGATGGTTCGTTTGGTCGGGCTGCCGTCCCGAGCGGTGCGAGCACGGGAGCCCATGAGGCCTGGGAATCACGAGATGAAGATCCCACCAAATATCTTGGAAAGGGTGTTCTTAACGCGGTGGAGAATGTGAATACGGCGATTGCCGCGGAATTACAGGGATACGATGCTTTTGATCAACAGGCGATTGACCGTGCGATGATCGCTCTGGATGGAACCGGAAACAAAAGCTCTTTAGGTGCTAATGCAATACTCGGTGTTTCACTTGCGACGGCGAAGGCGGCCGCTGATGCAACGGGCCAGCCTTTGTATCGTTACCTCGGTGGTGCAGCAGCGAGGACGCTGCCGGCACCGATGATGAATATTCTAAACGGTGGAGAACATGCGGATAACTCTGTGGATGTGCAGGAATTCATGGTAATGCCCCTTGGGTTCGATAACTTTTCGGAAGCACTACGCTGTGGGTGTGAGATTTTTCATACACTGAAGAAAGTTCTTAGTGGCAAGGGACTCAATACCTCCGTTGGTGATGAAGGTGGCTTTGCACCGGACCTGGGCAGTAATCAGGAAGCGCTGGACCTGATCATGGAAGCCATTGGATTGGCGGGATATAAGGCCGGGGAACAAGTGTCCATTGCTCTGGATGTTGCCTCAACCGAATTCTATTCATCCGACAAAGGAGTTTATACATTTGATGGAAATGAGATGAGTACCGGTGACATCGTTTCCCTTCTGCAGAACTGGGTATCGCAATATCCGATTTGTTCTATTGAAGACGGGTGTGCCGAAGATGACTGGGACGGTTGGAAACAGTTGACCGATGCGATTGGTGAAAAAGTACAGTTAGTTGGAGATGACCTGTTTGTAACCAACACGGAGCGATTGCAACGTGGGATTGATGAGGGGATTGGCAACAGCATTCTGATTAAAGTCAACCAAATTGGGACTTTGACTGAAACGATCGAGGCCATTCAACTAGCGGATCAGGCGGGCTTTAGCAGTGTTGCGAGTCACCGTAGTGGTGAAACGGAAGATGCAACGATTGCTGACCTGGCTGTTGCATTGAATATGGGCCAGATCAAAACAGGCTCAGCCTCGCGAAGTGACCGGATGGCAAAATACAATCAATTGCTGCGGATCGAAGAAGAATTAGGCGCAACCTCCCTCTATGGGGGATCCAGTTTTCCAAAATAGATAGCGATGTCCCTCTAATAACGGGTATGAGAGAATTAGATTTGCAAACTTCATTGCCGCTGACGATAATAGATAGTCGGATAAGGGAGATGATTTCATGCAGCCTAAGAATATAGCAATCGACCGTCGCGGATTATTGAAAGTAGGCGCTTTGACGGTCGGTGCGTCTCCGCTGGCCTTTAGCCCCTGGGCACGGTCTTTATCTGCGGGCGTGACCGACAATCAGGCTTCGGCAGACAGTGTTTTGGTGCTTTGGATGGCCGGTGGTGTAACGCAGTTTGAGTCGTTTGACCCCAAAATGGAAGCACCTCAGGAGGTGCGGGGTCGACTCCAGGATACGCAAACGTCCCTGCCCGGTGTATGGTTCGGCGACACGATGAGCGAGATGTCAAAAATTGCTCATAAGATCAGCCTGATTCGCAGTTTTTCCCATGACAGTAACGATCATTTATTAAGTCAAGTCTATACCTTGACGGGTCGTAAAGTGGATCGTAATGGCCTGTTTTCAGAGCCCAATATTGGATCCATTGTTTCCCATTTCAACGGTCCGCGAAACGGCCTCCCCGGATATATTTGTGTTCCCGGCATTACCCGCCCCGGTCCACCTCCACATAACTTGTTCCAAAGTGGCTGGATGGGGAGTCAGTATTTACCCTATTGTATTGGTGGAATTCCTAAACAGGCGGATTTTACGGTCGGGGAGAAACTAGATGATCCGCCAGCCGATTATGATGAAGAGCTGACGCCAAAGTCCCTGTCTTTGTCAAACGAAGTCCCCCTGGCTCGTTTGACACGGCGAGCCGCATTGAGAGAACAATTTGACCAGTCCTTAAAACAGCTTGACCGGGATCAACAACTAGTCGCCGTGGAATCAAAATTCAACGGGGCACTCAGGATGCTGTCAACCAACCGTATTCGCGATGCTTTTGATATAGAGGACGAATCCCGAAAGGTGCGCGAGACCTACGGGCGTACCAAACTAGGCGGTCGATGCCTGATGGCCCGTCGACTGATCGAAGCCGGCGCCCGTTTTGTGGTGTTGGATTATGGATATGATTCCGATTACGGCAATATCTGGGATAATCACAATGCCGCAAGCCAAAATCATCCCCCGATTCAGGATATGATTCGACGGGGATACCATTTAGCCGGCCTGGATAAAGCATTTGCCGCGTTAATCAATGATATGGATCAACGTGGAATGCTCAAGCGAACGCTCGTGGTTTTTCTGACCGAGTTTGGACGTACGCCGAAGATCAATGCCAATGGTGGACGAGATCATTGGGGAGCTGCAGGATCGATTTTTGTCACCGGAGGAGGTGTGAAAACCGGGCAAGTGATTGGTGCAACGGATAAAAGCGGAGCAAGTGTGACGACACGCCCCTACTCGCCGGCAGATATTGCCGCAACGATGTATCATTCTCTGGGAATTGACCACCACGGTATGGTGAACGATTACCAGGGAAGACCTCGTCGTATTCTGGAAGAAGGCAACCCGGTGCCGGAGTTGTATTGATTCGGCCGGGAGTCGAATTCATGGAAATTCGCCGGGCGGAGATTACGACGCGCGATTCAGGATGATGCGTGTGTTGAGCATGGCACTTCGCATATCGGCGACCGCGGCTGGGGTAATCTGTGTGCCAGTTAAAACCAATAATTGCAATTGTTGTAACTTTAATAAACTGGAAATGCAGGCGTCGGTGAGTTGTGTGTTTTGAAGGTGGAGAATTCGCAGAGCTGTGTGTCGCGTCAGATATTCTGGAGCTACATCGGTAACCTGGGTATTAGCCAGATTGAGTTCGACCAGACGTGTGTGTCCAGTTAAACGCTGAATGATTGCATCACCGATGCCCTGCTCTACATCGCTGAAATCAATCGTATGTAGCTCACCGCTTTTGTACTTGCGCAACTGACTTCCCATGGATTCAAGTTCAGTGACCGTCAACATGGCAGAAATAGAATTCATGGGGTAACTCGGTGAGTGATGTTTGCAACCAACGGGGCAACGTTAAAATATAACGGCTATTTGTGTTTTACACAGTATTCTCGTTCTAGCGGGAATCGAAAGAATGGTTGTTTTTAAGTAAGGGGATGCCGAATCCACATTCAGGGAGAAATCGTGGATCTTCGGATACAACGTTTTTTCCACCATTTCGGCAGGGAAAGCTGAAACGGTCGCTTGTTAACATGTTCCCAGCCGGGTCACGTTGACTGCAAATGAGGTATGTTCATACCGGTTATACCGGATACGAACGTTATGGTTTCATCGGATTCGAGAAAAGCCAATATTGTTCGTTTGATAGAAATGCATACCCGTGTTAGTCTGAATTTTTGATAAAACGACATTTGGCCACCGGCAAGGACGCTTTGTTGAGAATGATTTTACAGATCACCGAAGGAATTTTTGGCAACGGAGTAGTTGCGTAGTGAATATTGACCGTTTATTTGCACCTTATAAGCAAACCACCACCCACTTAGTGGATTCCCTTGAGTATTGGTCTCAGGAGAAACCCGATCATTTAGCATACTATTTTCTCAGAGATGGTGAGCAAGACGAAGTCCCGGTAACCTACACCGATTTACACGATGCTGCGCGTGCGATTGCTGCTCAACTGGCCCAATATGATGTTCGCGGTGAACGGGTATTACTACTGTATGGCCCTGGAATTGATTTTCTCAAGGGATTTCTAGGTTGTTTGTATGCGGGTGCGATCGCTGTGCCTGCCTATCCGCCCCGGCGCAATCGCAGTATGAATCGCATTGAGGCGATCTCCGACGATGCTAAGCCACGAGTTGTTTTTGGATCCCAGGATGTCATCGAACGAACGGAACCTATGTTGGACGATTTCCCTCGTTTGAAATCCATCCCATGGATTGCGACAGAGAAAGTGCCGCTGGAATTAAAGGATGAATGGAAGAAGCCGATTCTTAAAGGGGACGATCTTGCATTTCTACAGTATACGTCCGGTTCAACTGGAAATCCCAAAGGGGTCATGATATCCCATGAAAACCTGATTCAAAACGTTACCATGGTGGCCTACGCATTTGAAACCGATCAATCGACTCGCGGGATGACCTGGTTACCGTCCTATCACGACATGGGACTCGTAGGTGGTTTACTGAATCCGCTGTTTACCGGCTGCCGAACCGTGTTCATGTCGCCCATGGCATTTCTGCAAAAACCGATTCGCTGGCTGCGAGCAATCACGAATTATGAAATTACCATTTCCGGCGGTCCTAATTTTGCCTACGACTTGTGTACTCAGCATATAACCGAAGAGGAGATGGAAGGGTTGGATCTAAGTCAATGGGCGATTGCTTACAACGGTGCCGAACCAATCCGCTCATCGTCATTAGAAGCTTTCTCTCGAAAATTTGAATCGGTAGGGTTTCAAGCGAAAGCAATGTATCCCTGTTATGGCATGGCAGAGACCACGTTGATTGTGACGGGTAAAGTGCGATCGGAAAAGCCAACACTGAAGGCCTTTGATAATGATTCCCTTCATGAACACCGGGTGGTTTCGGTTAGTCCTGAGACTGACGGCGCTAGAATTCTTGTTGGGTGTGGAAGGATTTTACCAAATGAAGATGTTGCCATCGTGGATCCACAGACGTACAAACGGTTGCCTCAGGGTAAAGTAGGTGAGATCTGGGTGAACAGCCCCAGTGTTGGAAAGGGGTACTGGAATAAGCCCGCGCTTTCACAACAGACTTTCGAGGCAAAACTGGCCGACAGTACGACAGGGCCCTATTTACGGACAGGGGATTTTGGATTCATCCGGGATGACGAGTTATTTGTCACGGGACGCATGAAGGACCTGATCATCATTCGCGGAGTGAATCGGTATCCGCAGGATATTGAATTGACGGTGGAGCGGGCAAGTAATCGATTGCAGAATGGTGCGGTGGGTGCTTTTGCAATTGACATTGATGGTCGCGAACGACTGGTTGTCGTAGCCGAAGTCCAGCGTGCTCGACGAAAAGACTGGACGGATGTGATTCAGGCAATTCGCCATGATGTTGTTGCGGAACATGATGTGCCACCGGATGGGATTGTGCTGGTTCGGTTTGGTTCGATTCCAAAAACATCATCCGGGAAGATACAACGTCATGCATGTCGAGACAGTTTTCAGGAAGGGACGCTTAAGGCCGTCGCTTCCTGGTTTGCCTGGGAAGATCAAGAACAGGTTACGGTCTCCACACCAAAAGTGAGGTCTGACGCGACGAAATCCAAACAGGAATTCGAACCGGCCTTGCTGGAACTGGTGATTACAAAGATCAGGGATGTGGCTCGTGAACGGGCTCAGCAACTGAACGTTGATACGAATATTGTCACTGATCTGGGTCTGGATTCGCTGGAACGACTGCAGATAGCCAACGCCATTGAAGAGTTCTTTGGGAAACGGTTTCCCGAAGAAGTACTTCAGGAAATCGAGACCGTGGGTGAAGTGGCGAATGCGGTACAAACCCACTTTGGTGAGATTGCAGTTCAGTTGGATTCACGGAATCCGGTCATGCAAGTTACCGAGACCGTCCAATCGGAGATTCCAGTTTCCGATTATGATTTTGCAGAAATGCCGGAGTATCGACGACTGCTGAAGACCAAGAAGTTACTTGCATCGACCGGATTGCCTAATCCCTACTTTAGCGTTCATGAATCCACGGTACGGGATACCACCGTAATTGATGGCCAAGAGATGTTGAGTTGGTCCAGCTATAACTATATTGGAATGTCGGGAGATCCCACCGTGGTTAAAGCATCTCAGGATGCGGTGGCTCAGTATGGAACCAGCGTGTCGGCCAGTCGACTCGTTTCAGGCGAAAAACCACTGCATCGTGAATTGGAACAGGGAATCGCTGACTTTATAGGTGTTGACGATGCGATTACGTATGTCGGCGGGCATGCGACTAATGAATCCACCATCGGCCACCTGTTTAGCGCCGGTGACCTGATTGTCCACGATAGTCTGTCACACAACAGTATTATTCAGGGGGCGATCCTCTCCGGCGCAAGGCGAAGACCATTTAAACACAATGATTGGCAGGAACTGGATGATATTCTGGCCGAAGTACGGCATGAATATCGGCGTGTTCTGGTTGTCCTGGAAGGTGTTTACAGCATGGACGGTGATTTCCCGGATCTGCCTAAATTTGTCGAGGTAAAGAAACGTCATAAAGTATTTCTTATGGTGGATGAGGCACACTCCATCGGCACGATGGGCGCCCATGGCCGGGGTATAAGCGAACATTTTGATTTGAATGCCCGGGAAATTGATATCTGGATGGGCACCCTAAGCAAGACGTTTGGCAGTTGTGGAGGTTATATTGCCGGAACGAAGGCATTGGTGGAGTATTTAAAATATACCTCACCAGGATTTGTTTATAGTGTTGGACTTTCACCGGCCAACGCTGCGGCTGCATTAGCTGCATTGCGTTTGCTTGAAGATGAGCCGGAACGTGTGGCACGAGTCCAACATAATTCCCGGTATTTCCTGCAAGAAGCTCGAAAACGCGGCCTGGATACCGGATTGGGGAATAATACTCCCGTGGTGCCCGTCATTATTGGAAATTCTCTGCATGCTTTACAATTGTCGTACCAATTGTTTCAACGGGGAATTAACGTCCAACCCATTCTCTATCCTGCCGTGGAAGAAGCCGCTGCCCGCCTACGGTTCTTCATCACTTCAACGCATAACGACGAGCAAATCGTTCAAACCGTAGATGCCGTGGCCGAAGAGCTGGAGAAAATTGATCCTGCATACTTGAATTTCGGATCCCAAAGTGGAACGTCCTCTCTCAAGGTGGAAACGGAATAGCCTCATAGTTTCCAACGGAGAAACCATGGGATAATAAAAAAGGGATCTCCTGAACAGGAGGTCCCTTTTTTGTTGTATGGATTGTAAAATCCGGATTTGGGTTATCGATTTAAAGTAACACCAAAGTTAAAGCCGTATGACAGTAAGCGGTCGTTATTGATGTTGATGTCGTTTCCGCGGCCAATGCCCTGACCAAAATTCAGGACATTAAATCCAAACTTGACATTAAAGTCCCGTGTGATTTCGTAAGCGGCTTCCGCTCGAATCTCGCCACCCCATACAAATTCGTTGTTATTGAACCAAAGGTTCTCTTCGGCACGACTGCCCGTGGTTGGTTCTTCACCGGTACCCACATCAACCACAGTGACTTCCGTAAATCGATTGCTGTGGAGCATTTGATTGTTATTAAAGGCAAAGAAACGTAATTCACTGGACAACAGCCAATGACTCTGTTTTTGATACCATCGCAGGCCTAACTGACCGCCAAACATGTCATTGTGGAATTTTGCGCGTTCGCGAATGTATTCTTCAATCGCGGCGTCGTCCGGGGCGGGACTGTCCGGATCGGATGGATCCGGAATCGGTGGCACGGGTAAACCGGCGTCATCGTATCGATTGTATTCCGCATCTTCGTAGCTGTCGGTTAATCGTGCGTATCGAACGCCGATGAACGGTTCCCAAATGCGGCCTTTTTCATTTTCCTTGATGCGCCATGTTTTGTTAATTTCCCAACCCGTAAGACTGATGGCGTTGATGGAGTCACGGAGAATATAGTCCCTTTGACCGGTGATTGGGTTATTATCGTCCTGGGTTGGTGTGGGGGTATCGTCTCCGCCACCGCCGCCTCCGCCGCCTCCGCCACCGCCGTCATCCTCAGCGACGCGGTTGTTACGTTCCACGACCAGTTCTTCATAAAAATTTGGACCATTTAAGGTGGTCGTACTGAAACTCCAACCCATGTTGTCCGGTTTCATGAACCCGAATTCGATACGTTTACCCCAGCCATCGTCGGCGTTTCCATACGATTCTTCTCCGCGTGGACGGACCGTCTTGAGACTTAATTTGTCCCACGAAAAATACCAGCCCATATTGGGAGTAAAGTCGCCAAAGTGAGTATTATCTAAAGGAGCGAAAAACTGATAATTCGGATTGAACTCATCAAAATCAATGAAAGGCCCTGAATAGTTTCGCTGTCCATAATTCTGTGCCTGGATCACCGGTGTTAATACCGCGAATACAAATAGAATTAATATCGACAATTTCAATCGGGGGAAGGTCATTTTGCTAATTACCCATCTTAATGACGCATCGAAATGAATGCCTACGGCTCCATACCGTTAGAAACACAAACCAATTTTCTGTTAACGGTGGTATCGTCCGCGTTTGTCGTTATAGTTAAGTAAGTCTGGTAATCTATAACGAAAATTCCTAATATTCAGCCATAATTTGAGCAATTGGATAAGGGTGGGAGGATAGGCAAAACCAATGGGCGTGCTAACTCATTAGGTTTTCTGATTGATGTTGGAGGCGTAGTATGGAATGGGCTGTCGAGTTAGCTGTGGGAGTTGGTCTTTTTATCTGGAAACGTGATACGATGCGGTAAAGTTGATTTTTTTATTGTTTGTAGTTTGAATGGTTTGCACAGTTTTTTTACAGCAGGATTAGTCATGAGACAGTTTGTCACATTCATAGCGTCCCTCTCGATCGTTTGTTTATTATGCAGGGAGGTTTTCACTCAGGAGCGGATTCTTCCGTCGATTACGTCATCGGCGTTAGGCGGAGTGCTGGAATCCGGTAAGAAGGCATCTGAGGATCACTCCTATATTCGGATTGAGCGGGAACAGGGAGATTCGCAGACACCTCTTTCGCTGCAAACGGCGATTGTCAAATTCAAGGCCAACCGGGGACCGTATCGCAAGTCACAGGTGGACTTGATAGGTGCGATTCACATTGCGGATGCCGCGTATTACCATGCTTTGAACAAGCGGTTCAAGGAATATGACGTTGTGTTGTACGAGTTGGTGGCACCGGAGGGTGTCGAGATTGAACAAGGTCACAAACAGGAGCTTAGTTTAGATGTGATTTCCGGTTCTCAACAGGGATTTCAGGCGATCCTTGGTTTGAGCCATCAAATTGAGGAGATTAATTATCAGGCTGACAATTTTGTTCATGCAGACATGACTCCTACGGAGTTCAACAAGCATATGAGCGACCGGGGTGAGAGTTTCATGCAATTATATTTCCGATCGATTGGTCAGGGGATGGCTTTGCAGGGGACGGATCAGGGAAGTACCAGTGATTTGGGTCTTTTGTTTGCCTTGTTCTCCAGTGATCGCGAATACCGGATGAAATTAATTATGGCAAAGCAGTTTGAACGGATGGAGGGCTTACCGGACGTTTTGAGTGGACCGGAGGGTTCGACGATCATTACGTTACGCAATGACAAAGCATTGTCGATTTTAAAAGAGCAGTTGAAGGAAGGTCACCGTAAGATTGGTATTTTTTACGGAGCCGGTCATTTTGATGACATGGAGCAGAAGCTCGTCAACGAATTCCATTTGCAACGGTTTGATGAGGAATGGGTGGATGCCTGGAATTTGCGTCGTGCGAAGAAGCAATAGCACAGCGGAGCCGGAACTGTTTTCGGTATCTCAATTAATCTATTGGGCAATGAATTGACATGGCCACTTTATCCATAAGTGAAGTCACCACGTTTAGATGGTCTTTTCAGCGGGACGTTCAGACATATGCCCGTTTAGGTTTAACATCGCTGGGAATATGGCGACAGAAGCTAGCGGACTATGGTGAGGAAAAGGGAGCGGAGTTATTAGCTGAGAGCGAGATCAACGTTTCCCATGTTTATTTTGCTGGTGGCTTTACCGGGCATGACGGAAGGTCGTTTGGTGAGTCGGTTGAGGATGCTCGGCACGCTATCGAAGTTGCATCGTTGGTTGGGGCAGATTGCCTGACACTTTATACCGGTTCCCGAGGTGGCCACACGCGCAATCATGCTAACCGCCTGTTTGAGACGGCGTTAGATCAGATATTACCCGTCGCATTGGATAACGAGATAGCGCTTGCAATCGAGCCCATGGACGTTCGTGCGGCTGACGACTGGACATTCTTAACCGATTTGGAAATGGCGCTGGAGTTGATTGACCGAATCAGTAGTCCGTATTTGAAGATGGCTATTGACACGTATCAATGGGGAGAGGATCCAAAGCTCTTTTCATTGATGTACGATTTGATACCCCATTTGGCCATTGTACACTTGGGAGATTATCTTCATTCACCGTCGGTTGATCACGAGCGTTGTCTGTTGGGAAAAGGGGTTGTCCCGCTCGGGGCGATCGTGCATTGCTTGACTGAAAACGGCTATGACGGAAATTACGATATTCGATTGATGGGTGAAGAAATCGAGTTGTCCAATTACGAAGATGTCATTCAACACAGTTGTCAGACGTTTCAGCAGGTGATGCAAACCCTTCATGCATCCTGAGCCGCATGATGCATGGTGGACATGGGTTGCCGGCGTATTTCCGCTTCGACAGTCAGATTGCAATCTGACAAGATGACCTAGGCGCTTTCAATTTGATCACGTAGTTCTGCTGCGCGTTCATATTGTTCGTCAGCGATGGCTTTTTCAAGTTGTTCATTGAGCGTTAAGCCAACGTTGTATTCCTCTCGCAGCGATTCACGCGTCTCACGTAGCTGTTGGACGAGTTCATCATCCTCGAAATGCTCTTCAATTTCATGTTCGGTAAATACGGCCTGGATTTTTCGCAAGCCGCTATTGA
>JAYZPA010000013.1:0-7801 GCA_036150515.1 Planctomycetota bacterium | reverse complement strand
ATAACGTGGGTGCAGTGCGATCCAGTGTCAAATATTCCAGCCCCACATTGACCAAAAAACCGAGTCGATTGCGGATCTCTTTGAGTGGTTCTTCAGCAATCAATGCCGAGTTGGAGTCAAATTGCATTTCGGAAAAGAAACTTACAGCATCTTTGACACTCAACTTGCAGACCGCGGGCAGGGATTGCTGAGGATCTTCAGCAAACTGCGGATGGCTGGATTCTATAAGCATATTCCGGGCCTGAGGCACCAAACGCTGGCCAAAGCATTCCGGACACAAAATCGTATTCATATACCGTTCCAACCGGCGCATTTGAATCCGACTCTTGCTGGATCCATATTTCGTTTTCAGCTCCGGGATGATCCCCTCAAATTGTCCTCCATATTTCATCGGTGAATGACCACCACGCCAGGTATAGGTAATATGCATGGTTCCGGTTCCCCACAACAGGACATCGCGCGCCTGTTGCGTCAGGTCCTGCCACGGCGTCGATAGCAGATAATCCGGTTCCCAATCTCTTTCACGACCTACGGTATCGGATACGCCCTTGTAGATATGACGTTTCCAACGACCCAACTTTTTCCAGTTTCCAAGAATTTCAAAACAACCTTCCTGAAACGATTTGGCTGGGTTAGGAACCATCAACGCCGGGTCAAACGAAAACATCTGACCCAATCCATCGCAACCCGTACACATTCCCTGGGGACTGTTAAAGCTGAATAACTGTGGAGTTGGCGCGGGAAAGCTGAGATTACAGTGCGTACAGGCATAATCGCTTGAGTACACTTTGTCCGGATGGTTGGGCGATTTTCCTCCGTCACCAACGGAAATGATTAAATCTCCCTCACCCAGCCGCAATGCTAAATCAACCGCTTCCGACAGCCGCGGTCGAACCGCATCGGTCGCTTTTAGCCGATCGATTACCACCTCAATATGATGACGCAAACGGCGATTCAACGCCGGAGGTTTGGTCAGCTCATGAATCTGCCCATCGATGCGAACGCGAATGTACCCCTGTTTAACCAGATCGTCAAACAAGTCGCGGTATTCACCCTTCTGACCACGAATCACCGGAGCTAAAACCGAAAATGCCGTTCCCCTTTCAAGCTGCATAATATTCGATATGATCTGTTCACGTGTTTGAGCCGTAATGGGCTTGGAACATTCAGGACAATACCCCGTCCCGACCCGGGCATACAACACGCGTAAAAAATCATAAATCTCGGTGATGGTTCCAACGGTACTGCGGGGGTTGCGTCCGGCGGTTTTCTGAGAAATCGAGATCGACGGCGTTAAACCGGAAATCGCATCCACGTCCGGCTTCGGCATTTGACCAATAAAGTGCCGGGCAAAACTGGACAAGCTCTCCACATACCGACGCTGACCCTCTGCAAACAAAGTGTCGAAGGCGAGGGAACTTTTACCACTGCCACTGACACCGGTGAGACAAATCAATTGATTTCGGGGTAATACAACATCCACAGCTTGCAGATTATGCTCTCGCGCCCCTTGAATTCTCGTGTCAGATACTTGCATCGGTCTGGTTTAGGCCCATTTTTTGGATAACTACGTATTCTAATATTTTTTCCCTTTCAGAACGAGTAGCCTCATGAACCCTCCCGCAAACCGATGCGTACAATATAAGTGCATGGGGTAACTTGAAGCCTGAAAATTGCACTATCGCGCCGCCAGGCTATCGGGGGCGATGATTGTCGAGCATGGAGGGAATCATGGATCTCGCATCAACTCTTGACGTTTCACGTCCGGTACCACCGACAGCGGTGGAAACGCTGTCGATTGGACAGTATCTCATCCAGCGACTTAAGGATTACGGGATCGCTGATTTGTTTGGTATCCCGGGTGATTATGTCCTGTCGTTTTATAGTTTATTGGAGCAAAGCGACATCAACGTTGTTGGATGCACGCGTGAAGACAATGCAGGCTTTGCCGCCGACGCGTACGCGCGCGTTCACGGCATGGGAGCCTTGTGTGTAACTTACTGCGTTGGTGGATTGAGCGTCTGCAATTCGATTGCCGGAGCCTACGCAGAAAAATCACCTGTCGTCTTGATTTCAGGTTCTCCTGGTTTATCCGAGCGTCACAACGATCCATTATTGCACCACAAGGTTCGTGACTTCCGCACGCAGGTTGACGTCTTTGATAAAATCTGTAAAACGGGCACCGAACTGACTGATGCGGCTACGGCATTTCAGGAAATCGACCGAGTCCTTGCCACCTGTGCGCGTTACAAACGGCCTGTCTATATCGACATTCCACGTGACATGGTTCATGTCGTACCCTCCAATCACCATACCGCGGCCGATCTTTGTTTTGAATATGATCAGAGTGCACTTGAAGAGGCAAGTAACGAAATCACGGCGTTATTAAATCAGGCTCATAAACCCGTGATTTTAGCCGGCGTTGAGATCCATCGTTTTGGAGTCCAGGACGATCTGATTCATTTTGCAGAAAAGAACAACATTCCTATCGCCTCAACGCTATTAGGAAAGAGCGTTATACGTGAAAATCATCCGCTCTATATTGGCTTATACGAAGGTGCCATGGGTTGCCGTAAAGTCACAGAATACGTTGAAGGCAGTGATTGCATTCTCATGCTCGGCACATTTATGACGGACCTCAATCTGGGCATCTACACCGCTAAGCTCGATCCGGCAAAATGCATTCATGCCACCAGCGAAGATCTGCAGATTCACCACCATCACTATGCCCAGATCAGTCTGCGGGATTTACTCCATGAAATGCTCCTGAAAAACATCCGTCCTTCCGCGCGTTGCATCCCGCCGGATCTTCAGGAATCCGAATCCCGTTATAAGGTGCAATACGATACTCCGATCCGTATCTCCCGAATGATCGCACGGCTTAATGAATCCTTGGATGAAGAGACTATCGTCATTGCGGACATTGGCGATGCGTTGTTTTCCGCTACGCATCTGCAAACGCATGGCCGAACCGAGTTTTTGAGTCCTGCTTATTACACGTCCATGGGGTTCAGCATTCCGGCTACCTTAGGCGCTCAGGTTGCCCAACCGGATCACCGTGTCATCACTCTGGTAGGTGACGGTGCTTTTCAGATGACCTGTCTGGAACTCTCGACCATCGTCCGCTATGGTTTCAGTCCGATTGTGATTGTGCTGGACAATGGCGGTTACGGAACGGAACGTATCCTGCACCCGGGGGAATGGAAATACAATGAAATTCACCCGTGGAATTACGGGGAGATCACCCGCATGATCGGAGGGGGTGTCAGCCATCAAATTCGCACCGAGGGCGATTTTGACCGATCTCTGAAATCTGCCCTCGCGGATCCCCGGAAAATGCACCTGCTTCATGTCCATCTGGACCGGCGGGATGCCAGTCAAACTCTGATGCGACTTGCAGATCGCATGAGCCAGCATATTTAAATTCCACAAACGCAACGCCGGCACCACATCAGATCAAACCGCATACGCCCGACGGTCGTTGTTCTGGACTTTGGGTGCCTGCGTAATCAATTTGATATTTCCTGCACCCAGAAGTTCGTCAAGTCTGCTGCGCAATTCCTGATTAATTTCAATACGCTGTTTTTGTGATTTCATGGTGATTTTGGTTCCGTCGCGTAGTTGAACCATACATTGCAAGGTCGCCGTTCCGGGATATGCCCGCGTGACTTCTCTTAACTGCGCGATCATCTCCATTCCATGTTCCTGTTCATCCAGACGAACAATCATGCCGGTAGTATAGTGTTCATCAATCTCTTCTAGGGGAATCATTTCATTCACGATGATATTGCAATCCTCACCTCCCCGGCGATCCACCCGACCACGAATCATCACAATCTCATCGGGCTGAACCAAATGTCCAAATTCCACAAACTGGCGCGGCCACATGATACAGCGTACGGAACCCTGTAGATCTTCCAAGTCAAAATTAACGTACTTCGACGGGTTTCCCGGTTTTGGATTTTTGGTATGTGCAAATTTAACCGAGGACATTAATCCTCCCAGAATGACTTCACCCCGGTCCCGAAGCGGTCCAAGTTGGTGAGTCGTATGTGAACAGAATTCACTGAGTCGGGGAGCATATTCCTCCAATGGGTGTGCTGTCAAATAAAACCCCAGCACTTCCTTTTCCATATTCAGTTTTTCACGTTCTTCGAATTCCGGAATATTTGGCATATCCACCACCGCGGCGGCGGCGTCTTCCCCTTCCGATTCCTCAAATGCTCCAAATAAATTTTGTTGTCCGGATCGATTGTCTGCCTGACGCGCCTGTCCGGCCGCAATTGCACGCTCTACCGTTTCCATCAACTGCCGGCGGTTTGCGCCAAAACAATCCATCGCTCCGGCTTTAATCAAATGTTCCATTGCAGATCGATTGCAGGAAGACGAATCCACACGTTCTCCAAAGTCAAAAATATCCTTAAACGGAGCACCCGCCGCACGTGCGTTGACAATCGCGTCTGCCGCCGAACCACCACAACCCTTGACGGCTGCCAATCCGAAAAACACTTTATCCTCAGCAACCGCAAACTCAACCTGAGACGTATTCACGCTAACCGGAACAACCTCAATCTCCATCCGATCACAATCTTCCAGATGCTCAACCAGCGAATCTTTGCGTACAAAATTGCGACCAGGAATGTCTCCCGTTAACAAAGCCGCCATGAATTCCACACTGTAATTGGCTTTGAGATAGGCCGTCTGATAAGCAATCAACGCATAGGCTGTGGAGTGGCTCTTATTGAAACCATACCCGGCAAATTTAGTGATCATATTCCAGAGTTGGGCCGCATCGTATTCGCGTAAACCACGCTCCACGGCACCCGCAATGAACTGGTCATGATTGGAACCGATCAACTCTTCGTTTTTCTTGCTGATCGCCTTGATGCAGGTATAGGCTTTTGCCAGTTCAATGCCTCCCAGGCGATTGAGAATCCGCATCACCTGTTCCTGATACACCATCACCCCGTGCGTCTCTTCAAGAATTTCCTGCAACACAGGATGCAAATATTCTGCTTTTCGGCGCCCATGCTTTACGTCGACATAATCATCAACCATCCCTCCTTCCAGAGGGCCTGGTCGGTACAAAGCAGCCGTGGCAATAATATCACGGAAATGATCCGGCTTCATCCGTTTCAGCAAATCACGGATACCACCGCTCTCTAACTGGAAAACACCCTTCGTCTCACCTCGACAAAGCAATTCAAATGTCTTTTGATCGTCCAGTGGTATTTTGTGTAAATCAATCTGCTTTCCGGTCGTCTGTTCAA
This sequence comes from Planctomycetota bacterium, assembly GCA_036150515.1. Lineage (GTDB taxonomy): Bacteria > Planctomycetota > Planctomycetia > Pirellulales > Pirellulaceae > UBA721. The sequence continues at coordinate 2,531 of JAYZPA010000013.1, read as the reverse complement.
TCAAGTCACAGGTGATCCGCAAGATCGTCAGATTGCGCAAGCCCAGAAAATCCATTTTCAGCAGACCCGCTTTCTCAACGTCATACATCGACCACTGAGTGATGATGTCCTCTTTTCCGGCAACACGACACAGAGGTACGTATTCCGTTAACGGCTTGTCACCAATCACAACTGCTGCAGCATGGGTACCCACATTGCGCGCTAATCCCTCCACTTTCATCGCCAGATCTAACATCTCGCATATTTCCGGATCCGCATCATAAGCCATTTTCAATTCAACGCTTTTATCCAGTGCTGACTGAAGCGTGATCTTCAGTTCGTCCGGAATCATCGCCGTTATCTGGTTCACTCGATGTAAGGGAATTCCCAACACGCGACCAACATCTTTGATAGCTGCCCGGGCCGCCAGTGTGCCAAACGTACCAATCTGTGCAACATTAGGTTCTCCATACGTTTCCTTGACATACTGAATCACTTCACCACGCCGGTGTTTGCAAAAATCAATATCAATATCCGGAGCCTCAAGCCGATTCTCATCCAAAAATCTCTCGAACAGTAAGTCATAGTGAATGGGACAAACATGACTTAGATACAACGCATAACAAACCAAAGACCCCACGCCGCTGCCCCGGGCCGTGGCAGGTATGGACTTACTTCGGGCCTCCCGAACGAAATCCCAGCAAATCAGGAAATAGTCATTGAATCCCAGTTTATCAATCACGCCTAATTCACGATCCAGACGCTGCTGCGGAATTTCCGACAACTGCCCATTCTGATACATCTCCGGATTATCCTGGTATCGTTGTTCTAAACCCTGTTGGCAAAGCTCCCGTAGATAATCGGCGCTTTGTTTGTCTTTGGGAACGGCAAATGATGGAAAAAACCGCTTGCCCAAATCCAACTCGATATCAACCGTATCCGCTATCTTCTGAGATCTCTCAACGGCATCTTCCATCCCCGGGAACGCCGCATACATCTGCTCCGCACTGCGCAGAAAAAACTCCTTACCTTCCATCTTCATGCGCGACGTATCCGTACGAAAACGGCCCGTATTGATACACAACATCACGTCCTGGGCATCTGCATCCGCCTCATCCACATAATGGCAATCACTGGTTGCCACCATCGGAACCCCGATCTGCTGAGCAACATCCGCCGCTCCTGCTAACGCCATCCGCTGAATTTCGATGCCGTTATTCATCACTTCGATGAAATAACGATCGCCAAATACCTTTTGAAACCATTGGGAAATCTCAATCGCTTTGTCTAATTCCGGAACGTCCCCATAGCCTTTAAGAATCGCCTGATTAAACTCGCTCGAGACACAGCCGCTCAGGCAAATAAGTCCTTCACTGTGCTGCTCTAACAACGGCTTATCAATACGTGGCTTAAAGTAGAAACCCTCAAGATATGCGGAAGAGGCCATTTTGATCAGATTTTTATAGCCCGTTCGATTCTGAGCCAAAAGTGTCAGATGAAAACTTGACTCTTTCTGAGATCCAGCTGATTTTTCAAAACGACTGTCCGGAGCAATGTAGGCTTCATATCCAATAATCGGGTTGATGTCATGCTGTTTACACTCCCGATAAAACTCCAGTGCGCCGTGAAGATTACCATGATCCGTAATGGCCAAAGAATTCATTCCATGAGATTTGGCTCGGGCAACAAGCCGCTCTATGCTAGAAGCACCATCTAGTAAGCTGTAATGGGAATGGCAGTGCAAATGCGTAAATGGCCGAGAACTCATGGGCTTTCCATTCCCTATCTACCGTCGATGAGACAACTCCGTCAATGATGCCCGCCCAACCAACCTACCTACATGCCTGTTCAGGCTAAGCAGCCATGACTGGATTCTACGACAAATACTGAACCGTTTCCAGCAACCCACTCATTCAGGATTACTAATCTGGCTGATATATTCTGCCAGTCGCGACTGTAGATCAATCAGACTCTGCCATTTGTGAAAACTCAAGACCATACGATCCGGGCCATTTTCACTCGCCGATTGGATTAAAGATCGCATGCGAACATGTAGAAAACTCATTAGGTCTGCTAATTGAGCTGCCTGACCTGGGGACAGTCGATCAGGTAACTCTGGCGGATCCAGAACATTCATCGCAGAGCGCATTTCCGTGTCGTCATTGCAATTGAGTTCGAATCCTAAATCTGGCAGGGAACCCAAAGAGTCGTCAGTCCCGGACTCATCTCCGCCACGGCTCAAACGCAAATCCTGTAAACGCTGGGCAATCTGCTCTCGCGATCCAAACAATAACACGCTGCGACCTACGGAAATCAAATCGCCAAAACGCAGAATCCGTAACTGAATGTCCTCACCATTCACCTTCGTGCCATTCGTACTGCCCAGATCCGTCAAGACCATCCGGTCATGGTCCAGCTGAATCTTGGCATGAAAACGACTGATCCGCTCGTCATTGAGCTGAATATCGTTTCCCTCTTCGCGACCCACTGTCACCGGTACATCCAGTTCACGGTAAATATGACCACGATCCGCGCCATCCAGCACGCGCAAA
>JAYZPA010000012.1:0-28434 GCA_036150515.1 Planctomycetota bacterium | reverse complement strand
GCAGGAGCATCTTTTTTGGCAAAGTAACTCATCCCTGGCAAACTTGTCCAACTTGATGATTTGCATCCTGTAAACAGAATTGACGAAGCGAATATGATTGCCATCATCGGTAACCATTGTTTGTGGACTTTGGTCATGACTTACTTATCCTTGCAGCTGCAAAAAAACGTTCGAGTGTATGGAGGTGTATGTTTCAATGTCTGAAGGCCGATGATTGCTTGAACCGACGCATGGTGACCGGGAAGCATACACATAAATTTCAGTTCAAAAATTGACCGTGATGGTCAGTCGTGGTTCAAACGCCTGACCATCATTGATTTGTCGATCCTTAAACCGTGCAAATAGTATCAAGGACTATGAAAAGGGGTCAATGGCGGTTTGGATGTTGCTGGATAAATGCATAAAAAAAGCGTCATTACTGCAAACTGCAGTAATGACGTTATATGAGTCGGTTTTCACCACAATATGTAAGATTTGGGATGATTAGCTTGTGGCTGCTGCAAAACGCTGTGCAACGGCATTCCAATCAACAACATTCCAAAATGCCGCAATGTAATCAGGGCGTCGGTTTTGGTAGTTTAGGTAATACGCATGTTCCCAAACGTCTAATCCGAGGATGGGCGTACGTCCCGCCATCAACGGCGAGTCTTGATTAGGCGTACTTTCAACAACCAGTTGACCGTTGTCAACACTCAACCAGGCCCATCCACTGCCGAAGCGAGTTGCTGCAGCGGCGGCGAATTGCTCCTGAAATGCTGCGAAGCTGCCACAGGTTGCTTCAATCGCAGCGGCCAGTTCTCCTTCGGGTGTACCGCCCCCCTGAGGGCTCATTACGGACCAGAACAGTGAGTGATTTGCGTGGCCTCCACCGTTATTGCGAACAGCCCCCCGAATGTCTTCGGGTACGCTGTCGAGATCAGAAACGAGATCTTCAACGGATTTTGCACCTAACTCAGATCCATCCAATGCAGCGTTGACCTTGCCAACGTAACCGGCATGGTGTTTTGAGTGATGGATTTCCATAGTGCGACCATCAATATGGGGCTCCAGGGCATCGTATGCGTATGAAAGTTCGGGAAGTTCGTAAGCCATGGCTCTCTTTCCTGTAAAAGGCTTAGATGGGATCGGTTGTGATGGGACTCACAACGTACAAAAAGGAACGAGTATCTGAAGGAAAACGTTCACTTGCTTACGAAGATAACGCATATTTCATTGATCTGCAATCAGTGAATGGACTGCTGCTGGTACTCCGACGGCCTTTTGTGTTGGTGGGAGGGTGATGGTGGCGGAAAAAGTCTGGGAAATCAGATGAGGAAGTGCTGAGTAAAGTGCATAAAGCAGGGTTTGTGTGCCGAAAATGTAAGTAGGCGTGCGCTGCCACTGCAATTGGAAAATGGCAACCTTCGTTTCAAGGATGGACTTCGCTTAGATGACTGAAGAAAAAACGAACCCGAATACCGTTGCAGATACCAACAGCACTCGCCATGTGGGTTCGCTTATCAAAGCATATTCAGAGGATGCGTTGTTCGTGAATCAGCCACGATTGACAGATTTGATTCCTTTGAGTCGCTGGGCTTACTTGGCGATGTTTCTGGTCGGAATAATTTCGATCTATTTGCTGCAGTTGGGCTATCAGTATGCAGACCAATGGGGTGCTGCCTTTCCTCAGGAGTTATTTGCTTTATCGGGGACAGGTACACTTGCTAGTTGGGTCAATAGTGTCATGCTGTTGATGTTGTGTGTCGGGTGCATTGAGGTGTTTTTACTTAGAAGATTCAAAGCAGATGATTATAAAGGTCGCTACAGGCTGTGGTTGTGGATGGCATTTTTCTGTGCCGGGTTGAGTTTTGATGCTGCCACCGGTGCTCACCGTATGTTACAGCCCCTGGTGGAACGAATGGGAGCCGGAGGGGACTGGAGTCAGGCTACGGTTTGGTGGATGATGGCTGTCAGTTTAATGTCCATTTATCTGGGCGTGCGGTTGTTTTTTGAATTAAGCCGCAGTCCGGGCAGCTTTACGTTGTTGGTTTTGGCAGCGATAGGGTATGGTTGTGCGTTGAGTTCCCGTATGCCCTTTGTTTTTGGAGAGAATGGTTTAACGACGGTATCGGGGCAATCCATGAGCCTTTTGTCTGCGAATTTCATGGTGCTGATGATGACCTGGATTTATGCTCGGCGCGTTTATTTGACAGCCCAGGGTGGTCGTCGTGCTGCGATGGTAAGCCTGGCTGCTGAGGGGTGTGATGTGGTAGAGAATGTGCCAGATGAAACGCTCATCGACCAACAGCCGGCTGCCGCGACGGATGTGGATATCGATGTGGATATGGACGATGCATGGGATGAATTTGATGAAGAGGATGAATTTGATGAAGAGGATGATCCGGACACGGGTGTTGCGCCGTATGAACCGGATGTGACGGAGGAGTATGCGCAAGATGTGGTGGATGAATATACGGAGGAGATGTCGCTAACGGATGATCCATCGGGGCAGCAGGATTTGATGTCCTCGTCCGAGTATGACGATTCATCGACTGGTACAGGATTTGACGAAGATGCTTTTTGGAGTGGATACGATTTGACGAAGATGTCACGAAAACAATTACGGAAAATGCGAAAGAAATTAAACCGGTTGAAACGTCAAAGTGCTCAGCAATCGGATAACTTTGCTGCTTAAGTATCTTATAGAGCAAAAGGGTCGGATGAGGTCATTCATGACGGTCGACATGGTATGGCCTGCGGTCGTTGCAACACAGATCCTAATTTGCATCCGTTGCCGGATAGGCAAATGAAAGTTGGCTTACGTTCGTTTTCTAACGCTAGTGGTCTTTGCCTGACAAGATTATAATGCTCGCTTTAGAACGAATCGGTTCATCACGTTTAGCTGGGTTTTATCATGAGTCTGTTAGTTGTTGGCACCATTGCTTTTGATAGTGTGGAAACGCCTACGGAATCCCGTAGTCATGTGATTGGTGGTTCAGCGACATTCTTTTCCTATGCTGCCAGCTACTTTACGACGGTGAAGCTTGTCGGCGTTGTGGGTGATGATTGGCCGCAGGAGAATACGGAACTGTTGGCGAAACGAAAGATTGATACGACGGGTTTGGTGGTCGTTGCAGGTGAAAAGACCTTTTATTGGAAAGGAAAGTACCTGGAGAACATGAATGATCGCGAGACGCTGGAGTTGAATCTGAATGTATTCAGTACGTTTCGTCCTACGTTACCCGAGTCCTATCGTGACACGCCGTTTGTTTTCTTAGCCAATGGTGCACCTGATATCCAGATGCAGGTATTGGCTCAGATGGAGAAGCCACGGATGGTGGTTGCCGATACGATGGACATCTGGATCACGGATCATCGCAGTGGATTGCTTGAACTGATTCAGCAAATTGACGGTCTTGTGCTTAATGACAGTGAGGCCCGATTACTAACCGGTGAGGAGAATCTGGTGTTAGCCGGACGACAGGTACTGCAATACGGCGTTCGCTTTTGCGTCATCAAAAAGGGTGAGCATGGAGCGATGTTCTTTGCCGAGGACGATTGCTTTGTGTTACCCGCGTATCCGACTGCTCAAGTGACTGACCCCACAGGTGCCGGTGATAGCTTTGCCGGTGGTATGATGGGTTATTTGGCGGCGGCGGATGCGGTGGATAACGACAGCATCAAACGTGGTCTGGTTTACGGAACGCTTGTGGCAAGTTTTAATGTCGAAGATTTTAGTCTGGATCGCATGTTGGAGATTGAACGACAGGATCTGGAACAACGTTTTGAAGAATTTAGTCAGATGTTGCAGTTGGGCTGATCATCACAAAGCACGAGGACGAATTCATTGAAACCGATGCGTACTTTTATTGCCGTCAATGTCTCTGATGAAACAAGGACAGTAGCGCAGCGGATGATTCGCCGCATCGATGAAGCGAATGTTGGAGCGAAATGTGTGCAGACTCCGAATCTGCACATTACCCTGAAGTTTCTGGGAGAGGTTCAGGTTGAAAGGACTCCTGAAATTTGCAGCGCTGTGCAAAAGGCCGCTCAAAGTACGTTGAGTTTCTCTTTGGAGTGTGGAGGTTTAGATGCATTTCCAGACCGAGCACATCCAAGAACCGTTTGGATGGGAGTGCAATCCGGCCATGAGGCACTGATGCAATTGCAACAACGCATTGATCAGGAAACGCGGCAGTTAGGGTATCAGGGCGAAAGTCGCCAGTATCATCCCCATCTGACTCTGGCTCGTATTCGGGCCTCTCTGGAAAATGTCAGGCCGCTGCAGGAGGTTTTCCAACAGTTTGATCCCGGGCCCTGTCGGGAAACCTGGATTGACGAAGTTCTGGTTTATGGGAGCTTTATGCAACGGGGAATGCCCAGCTATGAAGTACTGGGACGGAGTCGCCTGCGTTGATGGATGGCGACCGCTGCCCGGAATAGAATTTCTTGTTATTTTAATTTTTCTTTTCCGTGTGTGACCAAACGTGTCAAACCTCTATGCGATAGTTCTTATGTCGCCCGATAGAAGTGAATCCCAATCAGGTGTTTTTAGAGCGACGACCTGTAAATAACCATCGAATTGAGAGAAATTTGGTAATCAAGGTTACGAGATTGACAGAGAAAACAGAGAAAATTCTCTTGCTTGAATAGCCAGATGCCGATATAGTGTTCAGATGTTCACTAAGTGTTTATTTGTTCACTTACGAATATTTGATTTTCTTTGGTGTGGTTTTGGATGTTTTGGCACTTCCATGACAGAAAAATACCTGAATCAGGTTGAATTGAATTAGTTAGTTATTCATAAAGGAATGCAGAAATGATTGTTACCACACAGCAAGTGAGTGAAAAGGGAATAACGGAAACCGATATGACGGAAAAGAAGGAAATACCGGTGCAGGTTGCAGGTACAGCGGCGGAAGCCGAATTGGCGGCTACGGAAACCAAACCTGTAGCATCAGCGGTTGCTGAATCGGCCGAGGTTCAGGAGAAGCCGGCCAAAGCAAAGCCGAAGCCGAAGGCCAAACCGAAGGCAAAATCGAAGGCAAAACCGAAATCCAAAAAAGGTGCTAAGTCCAAGACAGCCGCTAAGGCGGATGCATTATTTTCTGATAATGCTCATCTTAAGACGACGATTCAGCAGATTGAAAAACAATTTGGTGAAGGTTCGATCATGCCTCTTGGCAGTGAAAAGCGGCACAAGATCGAGGGAATTCCGACGGGTAGTTTGTCACTGGATATGGCGCTGGGAGGACAGGGCATTCCACGCGGTCGGATTATCGAAATTTACGGACCGGAATCAAGTGGTAAAACAACCTTGGCATTACATGTTGCTGCGGAAGCGCAGAAATCAGGTGGAATTGCCGCGATGATTGATGCGGAGCATGCATTTGATCCCAGTTGGGCAAAAAAGTTAGGTGTGGAATTAGATACCCTGTTGGTCAGTCAGCCTGGCCATGGTGAAGAAGCGATGCAGATTACGGAAATGTTGGTTAAATCCAATGCGGTTGACGTGGTTGTTGTCGATTCGGTAGCTGCCTTAGTACCCCGCAAAGAACTGGAGGGCGAAATTGGCGATAGCCACGTTGGTCTGCAGGCTCGATTAATGAGTCAGTCGATGAGGAAATTGACGGGAGCCATTGCCAAGAGTAAAACGGCGGTGATTTTCATCAATCAGATTCGTGAGAAAATAGGAGTCATGTTTGGCAGTCCGGAAACCACTCCCGGAGGCCGCGCATTGAAATTCTATTGTTCGTCCCGTATCGATGTACGTCGGATTGGACAGTTGAAGGATGGTGATCTGGTCATCGGTCAGCGTGTTCGATGTAAAATTGTGAAGAATAAAGTAGCGCCCCCATTCCGGATTGCAGAATTTGACATGATGCATACCCATGGAATTAGTTATGAAGGAGATTTGTTGGATTTGGGAGTTCAACATGGGGTGCTTACCCGTAGTGGTTCCTGGTTTAAATATGGAGATACCTATTTAGGTCAGGGAAAAGAAAAGGCGAGGACGTTTCTCACAGAAAACAAGGATATTGTTGAGGAAATACGGCCGCTTATTATGACCGCCGCGGGCATGGGATTAGACGAGACTCTGGATGCCGATCAGGTCGAAGCAGGTTTAGAGAGCGAGCCTAATAGTTAGGAGATTCTATTTAAGTCGGCCTGGTCAGCCGTTCTTCCCTGAAACCACAGTTGTGACGAATTCGATCACAGCTGTGGTTTTTTTTGTAAGATAACCATGACCAATCGTTCTTGCTCATATTCAAAAAAAACAGATTGGTGTAATAGGCCAAAATTAACTTCTTACGCACCCCGATAGATGGTCTCCTTGTAGACGTTGTCCGTGATCCCGCCATATTCAAATATCAACTTCGTGATTATGATGGACATTGGCAACGATCCTCATTACGCCGCAGTTAAAGAGTGTTGGTAGCTTACGTTTTACGATAATCATTTCCATTCTTATGCAGGGTACAGATACCCGGTAGAAACTGATGATTCGACAATGAAGACAGACGAAATCCGAGAAAAATATCTCTGCTTTTTTGAATCCAAGGGACACACACGATGTGCCAGTGATGTTTTGGTTCCGACGTGGGATCCATCGGTATTGTTTACGCCGGCCGGGATGAATCCGTTCAAGGATCATTTTCTGGGAAAGGTGAAATTGGATTTCACGCGGGCTACAAGCAGTCAAAAATGTTTACGAACCGGTGACATTGAAAATGTTGGTCGCACTTCGTATCACCACACATTTTTTGAAATGTTAGGAAATTTTAGTTTTGGTGATTATTTTAAGCAGGAAGCAATTCAATGGGCGTGGGAATTTCTAACATCATCGGAATGGTTGGGTCTGAATGCAGATCGTTTATATGTGACGGTCTATCAGGACGACGAAGAGGCCGCTAATCTGTGGGCTGAAGGGATCGGGTTAGCGACGAACCGCATTACACGAATGGGTGAGGACGATAATTTTTGGCCCGCGGGTGCTCCGTCGAGCGGACCGGACGGCGTTTGTGGCCCCTGTTCTGAGATTTTTTATCTGGACGATAAAGGAGAAGAGGTTGAGATCTGGAATCTCGTTTTCACGCAGTTCAATCGAGTAGGCGATCCGCCGGACAATTTACGGGCATTGCCGAGTCAGAATATTGATACGGGTATGGGTTTGGAGCGAATCGCGGCCGTGATGCAGGGTATGGACACGAATTACCACATTGACAGTTTACGCCCTATTGTGGATACCGCAGGTGAGATTTGTAGTACGGTATACGAACCGGATTCTCAGACAGGCCGTCGTCTCAGACGGATAAGTGATCACATCCGTGCCTGCACATTTGCCGTTCATGAAAATGTTTACCCCGGCCCGAACAAAGAAAAATATGTTATACGACGGTTGTTGCGCCGAGCGGTTCTGGATGGACATCAACTGGGATTGAGCAAACCGTTTTTATATGAATTGGTACCGACGGTGATTGAGCAGATGCAAAACGCCTATCCGGATTTACGTGAAACTTGTGATCGGGTCCAAACGGTTATCAAGCAGGAAGAAGCGACGTTTTTAGCGACGTTGGACGATGGTCTGAATCGTATTCAATCGGTCTTTGATTCGATGAATTCCTCCGGAAGAAAGATTGTTGAAGGTCAAACCGCAGCGGAATTGTATCAGACGTATGGGGTTCCTCCGGAACTGACGGAATCCATGGCGAGTGAAGAAGGTTTTACGTTTGATTGGGATGGATTTCGACAATCGATGGTTCAGCATGGTGTTGAATCCGGTAAAGCTCAGTTTGAATTATTCAAAACAGGTCCGATCGAAAGTCTTAAGAGGACACTGAAAGAAACCGAATTCCATGGGTATGACGAAAACGCAGTGACAGCAGAGATTAAGGGATTGATCGTAGTTACCGATGGTCAGGAAGATCAATTGCTTGATCGGATGGAGACAGCGGATCAACCGTTGATTGTGGTGACAGACCAATCTTCATTTTACGGGGAGTCGGGCGGGCAGGTTGGGGACACGGGTCGGATCAGTAACCAGGATGGAGTGTTTATTGTTACCGACACACAAAAAGATGCCGGGTTACTATTGCACTTTGGCTATTTGGAATCCGGGGTACTGAGTGCGGGTGATCAAGTGGAGATGATTTGTGATGACGAGGTTCGCAGCGGTATTCGCCGAGCGCATTCAGCAACGCATTTACTGCACTATTGTTTACAGACCAATCTGGGTACCCATGCACAGCAACAGGGATCCAAAGTCGAAGCGGACTGGCTGCGATTTGATTTCACCAATATGGAATCGGTTTCCGACGATCTGTTGGTGAAAATCGAATCCGATGTAAATGCGCTGGTCGAGGCTTCTGATTCGATTCAATGTGAAGTGCTTCCGCTGGCTGAGGCTCGCAAACAGGGAGCGATGATGCTTTTCGGCGAAAAGTATCCGGATCCGGTGCGGATGGTAACGATGGGTGAATTTTCACGGGAATTATGTGGCGGTACACATTTGAGCAATACAGCGGATATTGTTCAGTTCGAGATCATCTCGGAGGAGGCGGTTGCCGCCGGTACACGTCGGATTACGGCCTTAACCGGTCTTCGTTGTCAGGATCATGTCCAGCGGACGGAGGCGTTGTTTGAGGAGCTTGTCGGCGCATTCAGGGTGCAGCCTGTTAATCTGCTGGCGGCCATTGAGCATCTGGCCGGGAGAGTACGGGACTTGAAGAAACAGGTGTCTAGTGGAAACCGAACGGCAGATCCCTCTTCACATTTCGAAAGTCAAACGGGTTCAGACCCGTGCGATTATCAACAAAAGCGTACACAACTGCGTTTGGCGGCACGATTGCTAAATGTCGCGGTGTTCGATCTCCCGAACCGGGTTGGGTCGATGATTGAGGAATGTGATCGCCTGCAATTGCAACTTGATCAGTTAGAATCCAGTAGCGATTTGTCAGTGGAAACGTTGAATGAACAATCACTGAAAGTCAAGGATGCAACCGTCGTGGTTGCCGATGTCGGTGGAGTGAATCCGAATCGCATGCGTCAGCTCATTGATCAGATTCGACAGACAACCGAGCGGTCGGCAGTCTTGCTTGTGGCCGCTCAGGGAGAATCCAAGGTGGTGCTGGTAGCCGGCATCAGTAAGAAACTGGTAGAGCAGGGTGTGCATGCGGGTCAGTGGGTACAGGCAGTCGCGCCCGTGGTGGGTGGTGGTGGTGGCGGTAAACCCGATATGGCACAGGCGGGTGGGAAACGACCCGATGAAATACCGACAGCGCTGGCAAAAGCGGTCGAAGTAATCACCGATATGCTGGACGGGGACGTTTAGCGGTTCAGGCAGCACCGGGCAAACGGATGATCACGGAAGTCAGTTTGATGACTCGTGATAACCCGTAGGCCTGAGGTTCCTATGGTCTTGTATTTTTGGATTTAAAGCAGACCGTTGACGACGGCCATGGCGGCATCGTAATCCGGTTCGTCCGTTACTTCGGTAACGGTTTGTGCATACTGGACCACACCTTCAGCATCGAGGACGAATACGCCACGTGCAAGCAGTTTAATTTCTTCAATCAACATACCCCAGTTGTTCCCAAAGTTCCGATCCTGATAGTCACTGGCAACACGTACATTTTCGATGTTTTCATCGCCGCAAAATCGTCCTTGAGCGAATGGAAGATCCAGAGAAACGGTCACGGCATTGATTTGATCACCCAGTGCTTCGACTTCCGTATTAAAACGCTTGGTTTGAATTTGACAAACGCCGGTATCCAAGGAAGGGACAACGCTGAGTAGGGTTGGCTTGCCCAGCAGGCAGGCATTGGTGATGGTTTGCAGGCCATCATCCCAGTAGTGCATTGTGAATTCCGGTGCGGATTCACCAACGACAACGGCTTCGCCAGCTAGGGTTAGGGGGTTTCCCTGAAAGGTTACGGCTCCAGTTCGAGACATGGGATTGATTCCTTGAAAAAAATTACCGGATGCAATTATGTTAGAAGGTCATATGGATGACTCACTGCTCGTAGTATCTACTGGAATGTGTTCTTATACAAGGGGCGGTGCAGAGGTTCTGTCCCTGGATAATCAAAGGCCTGCGATTGCCGCAGAGTCGTTGCTGCTGAGGTATGCTCACGACGACCTAGAACCATGGTGGTTTGACGCCTGCGGGTGGTAATTCGATTACCTTAGCACTTTGAATTCCCGGCTGAGCTTCGAAATCTTCCGTAACTTCTGCAGGAGGGAGACTATCGAGATTGAGTACTCCGATGGCTTTTCCCCCGGGCTGCTCGATGATGGCACGACCGACTGACATTTGAGCGATGTTGATATGGTGTTTTCCCAGTGTGGAACCCATGAGCCCGATGATGCCGGGAACGTCATCATGAATGAACACCAACATGTTCCCGTCGAGGTAGGATTCCAGTCGCATACCGTCAATTTGGATCAGACGGGGCATGTGGTTTCCAAACACGGTGCCACCGGCCGTAAATTCACCGGCATCGGTTTCGATGGTGGCTGTGATGGAGGAACGGAAGGCACTCATGCCACTGGTGAGATGTTCTTTAAGTTCAATGCCCCGTTCTTCCAACAGGACTTTTGAATTTACAATGTTCACCGTGGTTTCCAAAGCTCGTTGAAGCAAACCGGTACAGAGAGATGCCGTTAGGAGTTTGGTGTCTTCGTTACTAACTTCCCCACGATACTCAATGGTCATCCGTTTCACTCCCCCGGCGTGCCATTGATCCAGAAAAATACCCATACGATGGGCCAGATCGAGGTATCCTGACAATGTTTGGAGGGTTGCCGGATCGATGGCTGCCATATTCACAGCATGCCGTATCACACCGGTTGTCAAATAGTTGATGGCCAGATTGACTGCTTCGACGGCCACCTGAGACTGGGCTTCTTCGGTACTTGCACCGAGGTGGGGAGTACATAGGACTCCGGGTTTTTGGAATAACGGACTATCGGTACAGGGTTCCGTTTCAAAGACATCCAGTGCGACGCCCGCGATCGTACCGTTGTCGAGTCCGGCAGCGAGTGCAGCTTCATCATAGATTCCACCACGAGCACAATTGATCAATCGGACCCCAGGTTTAATGATGTCCAGTTCCGCATGACTGATGAGGTGTTTCGTTTGTGGATTCAAAGGTGTATGAACCGTTAAATAATCAACTTGAGGTAACATTTCATCAACCGTATCACACAGTTCGATACCGATTTTGGATGCTTGTTCGGCTGTTAGGAATGGATCGTAGCCTAGCAGCTTCATTTGGAATGCCTGAGCACGTTTGGCAACTTCCAGTCCGATGCGACCGAGTCCCACGACGCCTAGAACCTTATCCGCAAGCTGAGATCCCATATATTTTTTGCGATCCCAACGACCCTGTTGCAGACTATGGAATGCGGGCGCAACATTACGCGAAAGTGCCAGCAACAGCGTGAGCGTGTGTTCTGCTGTGCTAAAGGTGTTTCCCGCCGGCGTATTCATAACAATGATGCCCTGACGTGTGGCGGCTGCTTTATCAATATTATCCGTGCCCACTCCGGCACGGACGATTGCTCGCAGTCGCGTGTTGCCCTCGAGTGTTTCGGCGGTGATTTGAATACCACTGCGGCAGATGGCGCCATCGGCATCTGCCAGCGCATCTCGCAGTTCAGTGCCGGTCAGGTCCGTTTGAACGACGTATTCGATGTCTGCGGACTGCTGAAGTATCGACAGTCCGGAGTCGGCAATAGGGTCGAGGACGATAATCTTGGGCATAGATGCACACGGGTGAGGAAATCAGATAAAACAGCTCAACGTTACTTTGAGTTTCTGTTTTGAGTATAAAACGATTCCATGAAATTGCGTAGGGCTAATACACCAGCACGGGGCATTGCATTATAGATCGATGCCCGGATTCCCCCTACACTGCGATGGCCTCGAAGTCCGGATAATCCCTCTTGCTCGGATAAACGAATAAATTGGTTCGTCAGATCTTCTGAGGGAAGTCGAAACGTCACATTCATATGAGACCGTGCGGAACGCGCTGCATGCCCCTGATACATGTCTGACATCTCGTCGATTGCCGTATACAAGAGACTCGATTTTTCCTGGTTGAGTTGCGCCATCTGTTCCAGTCCGCCCATTTCGGATGTCAGCCAACGACAGACTAAGTCTGAGATATAAATGGCAAACGTCGGAGGTGTGTTATACATGGAATTCCCATGAGCATGCTGCCGATAGTTCAGATAGCCAGGCAGATCGTCTGGACTACGCTCTAATAGATCCTTACGAATCACCACAATCGTGACGCCTGCGGGTCCAGCGTTCTTTTGAGCACACGCAAATAAAATGCCGTGACGCTGAATATCGACCGGTCGACTCAGGAAATCGGATGATGCGTCGCATACCGTTGGTGCGACATCATGCTGAAGATCCTGCTGATGCTGAACACCATGGATTGTCTCATTGGACGTGTAGTACAGATAGGCACAGTCGGATTCGGATGCTTGTTGCAATTGGGTCGACGTGGGTAAATCGCAAAATCCGTCGTCCGCCCCAGACCATATCAATTGCGTTGGATTTGAGCGGGAAGCTTCTGCGTAAGCTTTATCACTCCATGTGCCGGTGACCAGGTAGGCTCCATAATCTTCCTCTGTCTTCAATAGATTCATCGGGATCATGGAAAACTGTAAACGGGAACCTCCCTGTAAAAACAACACCTCAAATTCATCGCCTGCTTTAAGCAGAGAACGAATTCCCTGTCGCGCGGAATCCAAAACCTCGATGAACTCGTTGCTGCGATGACTAATTTCCAGAATGCTCGCGCCACATCCACGAAAGTTAAGGAACTCGTCTTTCGCCTGTTCCAGTACAGGTAATGGAAGGCCTGCCGGGCCAGCACTGAAATTGAAGCTGCGATCGTAAAGGGACATAAATTGGCGGTGGTTTAGTCGTGGAGCGTATCGGGAAAGGCGATTTGCCTGAAATGCGATTTTAAACGGTGAGTGTAAACCTGTACACACCCGACGGAATGACGCCATGACGGGCGGATAAGAGAGCCGTTATTCAAAGCAGTGCGGTGCCGTGAATTTTAGTATCGACCGCGCGACATATTCTCGTTTGCCATGCGGGTCGTACCGGATGGCGAGTCTGAGTTACGGAGCTGCTGATTCAATGATGCTATCCGTGTCGCCAGTTCGGTTTGCTGATTGTCCAGTAAATAGGATCGCTGATATTGCGCTAAAGCAAGTTCGGTTTGTCCCTGGGAGTCATTTAATGCCGCCAGTGCTTTCCACGCACGCGGGTGATTGCGATCGGTACTACAGGCCTGTTCTAAATGACGGCGGGCAGACTGTAAGTCACCGGATTCCTGATAGAGCCGAGCTAACTCGACTTGCGGATCTGCTAAATGAGGACGGTCGCTGACCCAATTACTCAAAAAGCGAAAGGCATCCTGTTTGCGGTTCGTTTGCGTTAACAGAACTGCTAATCCACGGTGACAATCACTGTGATCTGCGTCCAAGTCCAAACATCGATTATAAAGCGCTTCGGATTCCTGCAGGAAACCCCGATCGTTGTTTGTCGTGCCCATGTGATGATACGTTGCTGCTAAATTGTAATAAGCGTCCGCATTCGTTTCGTCCGTGCCCAGAGCATACTGAAAGCGTTCAATCGCCGCAGAATAATTTCCCGATTGGTAAAGTCCGACTCCCTGTGCGTTCCAACTGTTTGCTGTTAACCCACATCCTGTGCTGCACAAAATTAATAGGAGCAGAGTGACTCGACTTGTTTGGAAAATGCTGGAGAATTCCTGTCGCATAGTCTTCAAACCCAATAAATGACTGGGGCACGACAACACAATACCATGGATGTGCGTTGCCAAGCTTACCGTTTTGAGTTGGAAGATTAACGATTACTCCAGGTACGGACAAGGTGACTTTTATCGATTAAACCACTAAACAGGCAACTTACGATAACCCAGATCCCGGATGACCTCCAGTATTTCGCTACACGTTGGAAAGTTCCGACCACTGCTTCGCTTATATGCCTCATAGGCCATCATGAACTCGCGTTCTTCAGCGGAATAATCACGCTCGCATGTCGTGGGGTCAATTTTTCGGCGTCGAACACTTTTTTGCGGACTTGATCCGCAAAGGGGGCTGCTGACGGATGTGTTTGATTGGCTCATGGTATTTTCTCCGATATAAATTCATCTTTCGATCAGATTCGCATTTGTCGGAAATGAACGATGATTAGGAAGGTCCATTAACGACATTCTAAAGATTCCACATCTTTTACCGTTAGGAAGAATAGATAAGGAAGAAAAAGTGTAACGATTAGGAAAACTGTTCGGTTTTGCTAAGATTTACGGTTTGCGCAAAAATTCCCGATTGAAGGATAATTCCGATTGTCCTAATCCTGGTCGCCCACCCGTGTAATCCGCTCCCGGAAAAAACAGTTTGGACGCGAATTCCTGAAGTGGTTGCTGGGAGCATCATCCCGGAACCTATCGGGGGGCAATCACCACGGCCTGGACGTTTAAAAGATACTCTTCCCCACGGATACCACGGGGCGTCATTAAGAGCGATTGAAATACTTGCGCAACATATCTTCGGCAGCTTGTTTAGAATCTTCGCTGCTGTCACCCTCGGGTGGCCGCTCCGGCATTTTAATTGCTTTACGCTTTTTGCCTTTGGTGACCTGACTCTCGTCTGCGTCCGTTTCTATCTCGACATCGTCATCTATTTCAACCGCTTCAATTTTATTAGTTTCTTCCAGACGGAATTGCCTGGTAACGGTGTCCGATTGTTCATTTTGGCTTTCATCGAGAATGGATGTTTCCAGCCAACTTGCAATGCTGTCATCATCTGAATGCACTAAATTTTGGTTGCGATTAGCACTGCGTTCGGCAACATCTGCAACGCCTTTCACTTTTGGCTGTTTTGTACCACCTAAGCTATGATCAAGTACAACTTCAAAGGAGAGAGGACCAACGACCAGCTTATCGCCATTGTTGAGAATCGTAACATTCTCGACTCGTTGGTCGTTTACGTATGTTCCGTTTTTGCTGCCGAAATCCCGAATGGCCACCTGAGCATCCGAAATAACGATGGCGCAGTGGTGGCGACTAATGGCATCGCTTTTTGGGCGCAAGTGACAGTCCTCACCGCGTCCAATAAAAAACTTGGAAACGGGGATGGTGATGTCCTTGCCTTCACTCGGCCCTTTGAGAACGCGTAATTTTGCTTTCAACGGATCGCTCGAATATGACAACTAAACAAAAAATAAGTACAAAGTTATGTCAAATCCAATTCGTGATCCTGAACACTTGCTTAATAAGTGCACCTATTAATTATTCCAAAACTAGAAGCGTAGGGGAATCCCCATTCTTATTTGTTAGTGCAATATCTCGATAACAGACGTTTTTACGCCGAAATTTATTGGAAAAATGTATTGATTCATATGAATTCAAACACCTGCAATACGAGGTTCTTATCAAAAACAGCCATCGACAACCCAGCCCATAGGGCGGTTATCGTTTCTCGTTCCATTGATCTGAGAGATATTTGTCCTGTTGGATCTGTTTGACGGCCACTTTTTCCGTATGGGTAATGGGTTCACTAATGCACTGGATATTCAAATGTCGTTCAAGGGTGTGTAACCAGGCATGTTGCAGTTCTTGGGCTGTCAGTTGAAGCTGGGTCAGTTCATGGATTCCGGGCAATTCGGGGCCGTAACTGGATTGCCCGAGAAGGACACTCCCATGCTGCAGGACATGGTTGTGTCTTCTGCGTTGAGCGCTGCCGGCGATCTTGTGGCCTTGGATTATTACATCGCCTGGGTTTCTGCGCTGAAAGCAGAGGAAAGCATGGGGAGTTGGATTCTGTACCGCTTGCGATGCAATGATTACGTCCTCGGCCCCCAGCATGTGAAGGGCTTCGATTAAGCATTGGTGTACAAGCACATAAACGCTGGAGATTTGATTGACCGGGAGTGAATCGGTGGGAAAGATGAGGCTATAGGTTAGTTCATGGTCATGAATGACGGCCCCGCCACCGGTCCCACGACGAAGGTAATTCAGTTGAGCGGAAGGTTGATGAGATTCGCGTTGACCCGACGACTGAAAATACCCCAAGGACAGGGTTGCGGGATCCCATTGATAGAATCTCAGAATCCCGGAATGAGGGGTCGAGACCGACTCCAATAGCATATCATCGACGGCGAGATTCCAGCTTCCGGAATTTTCGTTATCGACAATAAGTCGCAGTGTTTGCAGGGTTAATCTTGCTTCGGCGTCCATTTCAGTACAGGCTTTCGAGCGGCCTTAACTTCATCGGGCCGGCTGATCAAAGTTGCATGAGGCGCATTAGTTAGCAAATCTGACGGCTCCTGAGCGATCGACTTGAGTGTTTTTGCAAAGGCATCCAGTGTTTGTTTACTTTCCGTTTCGGTTGGTTCCATCATCATGGCTTCGTGGACTGTCTGAGGGAAGTAGACGGTAGGTGGATGGTATCCAAAATCCAACAGCCTTTTCGCGATATCCATCGCAGGTTGTTTCAAGCCATTGGCTTTCCCCAGTTTTTCTGCACTGGCAACGAATTCATGCAGGCATCGCGAACCATGAGGCACATCGAGAAAGCTCTGAACTTGACTTAACAGATAATTTGCATTGAGAACGGCATTTTCAGAAACACGTTTCAGACCATCAGGACCATGAGATCGAATATAGCAGTAGGCTCGTACAAGGACACCTACATTGCCAAAGAAGCTACGAACACGTCCAATGGATAGCGGCCGGTTTCGATTGAGGAAATAGGATTGTTGTTCTTGGCAATAGTTCACAATTGGGCTGGGTAGGTACGGTTCGAGAACGTTGGTGACACAAATGGGGCCTGCCCCGGGACCCCCTCCGCCATGTGGGCCACTGAATGTTTTGTGAGGGTTAAAATGCATCATATCGGCCCCAAAATCTCCGGGACGAGTAATTCCGAGAACGGCATTCATATTCGCGCCATCGAGATAAATTAATCCTCCCGCATTGTGGACCTGTTTGGCAATCGTTTGTACCTGGTCATCAAATAATCCCAGCGTACTGGGGTTCGTGATCATGAATACGGCGGTTTGTGGATTGAGATTTGCTTGTAATAATTCCAGATTAACGCGACCGTCGGAGGCACTGGGTATGGTCACAAAATCGAATCCGGCCATTCGGGCGCTTGCCGGGTTGGTGCCGTGTGCGCTATCGGGTGCGAGGACGGTGGTGCGGTTTTCACCACGTTCTCGAAAATAGGCCGCGGCGACCATCAGGGCTGTCAGTTCGCCGTGGGCACCGGCTGCGGGTTGTAGAGAGACAGCAGGTAATCCTGATATTTCGGCCAGCATTTGTTGCAGTTCGAAGAGCAACTTCAACATACCCTGAATGGTATCCTCAGGCTGGTAGGGGTGGAGTTGGGCCATCCCATCCAGTGAGGCGATACGTTCGTTTCGTTTCGGGTTGTACTTCATCGTACAGGAACCAAGTGGATAGTAATGCGTGTCGACGCTCATATTGAGTGTCGAGAGGTTGGTGAAATGGCGCACGACATCCGGTTCCGCCAATTCCGGAAGCGGTGGTGCGGACGTGGAGAGTGCAGGTGCGGGGATCAGGTTTTCCAGATCTTCTTCGGGAACATCACATGCTGGCAGACAGACACCTTTACGGCCGCGCTGCGATATTTCAAAAAGGAGTTGAGTCGCTTGGGTATTTCTCATGGTTCATTCACTTCAGCATCCCGCTTTGCATGTCCATCCGCGGGTGTACGCATTTTGCTATTCAGTAAGGGTTTGGATCAGATGATCGATTTCCTGACGTGTTCGTTTTTCAGTTACGGTGATCAGCATACAATCCGACAGTTCGGGATACCATTGTCCCATGGGTACGCCGGCAAGCAGGTTCCTGGATTTTGCGTGTTTCAGTAATTGCTCGACTTCATTCTGTGTGTCACGGATGACAAATTCCTTGAAGTAACCACAGTTAAAAGCTTGTTCAAATCGTTGCCCTGTGGTCAACTGCCCGGCAGCATAATGGGCTTTTTGAGTACATAGATTCGCAACTTCATGCATCCCGCCGGGCCCCATCACGGACAGATAAATAGCAGCTCGCAGCGCAAACAGACCTTGATTGGTGCAGATGTTACTCGTGGCTTTCTCACGACGGATATGTTGTTCACGTGTTTGGAGGGTCAGAACCCAGCAGCGATTTCCATGGCGATCGGTGGTTTCTCCTGCAATACGGCCTGGCAAACGACGTACAAAAGACTCGCGACATGCCATAATACCCAGATAGGGTCCTCCGTAGAGTGGTGGTGTTCCAAGTGACTGTCCTTCGGCCACAACAATATCAACTCCTGAGTCTCCGGGACGGGTTAGAATTCCCAAGCTGATCGGATCGACACTACAAACGAGCAATGCTCCGTGTTGATGAGCGGCTTCGGCAATCCGTGCAACTTCTTCGATATTGCCAAAGAAATTGGGACTCTGGATCAATACGGCTGCCGTTTCGTCATCCAGTGTTTCTTCAATGGCTGCCACAGAGGCTATTCCCTGAGGGCAATCCACAACCACTAAATCTGCACCAATACATGCAAAGTAGGTTTCCAGGATCTGGCGATATTCCGGATGTACGGAATTGGCAACCACGATTTTCTTTGTGCGTCGGGTGATACTCATGGCCATCAAAATCGCTTCGGTTGCTGCCGAACCACCGTCGTAAAGGCTGGCATTGGAGACATCCATACCGGTCAGCTGGCAAATGAGTGTTTGATATTCAAACATGACTTGCAAATTACCCTGACTAACTTCAGGTTGGTAGGGAGTATACGAGGTAAAGAATTCGCCCCGTGACGCCAGTGCATCCACCACGGCAGGTACAAAATGGTCATAGCTTCCACCACCGAGAAAGCACGTTTGTTGCTGAATATTCTGATTCTGATCTGACAGAGCCTGCATGTGGCTGGTTAATTCTAATTCGCCCATGGCGGCGGGAATTTCCAGAGGTCTTTGAAGCTGCAGTTCACTCGGAATGCAATCAAATAATTCGTCGATCGACTGGATACCGATCGCACGAAGCATTTCAGCTTGTTCATCAGCAGTGTTCAAAACGTAAGGCATATTATGGTTTTTTGAAAATCAACAGAGGGTTAGGGTAGACATTGATGCTTCCACCATCACGCTGATGTAGCGCATCGAATTGGATATGAATTTCCATTATGAAGGAGGATTAGGCAGATTCACTGCATTGTTGTTGATAGGCAGCATGATCGAGCAAATTGTCCGGTTGAGGTGCTGTTAATTTGACTTTCATAATCCAGCCTGCGTTGTAGGGATCATCGTTGAGAATTTCCAACTGATCCGGCAATTCTTCATTGATGGCGATGACTTCCCCGGTTACCGGGCTATAAAGCGGACTGACTGCTTTGACAGACTCCACCTCACCAAATTCTTCTCCGGCTTGAACATGTGTACCCACACTGGGCAGTTCCATGAAAACCAGATCGGTTAATTGTTCTACAGCAAAGGCGGAAATTCCCACCGTGGCAATTCTTTCACCTTCCTGCTCGGCAATTGCCATCCATTCATGGGTTTCACAATATAGCAGTTCTTCAGGGTTCACCGTATCATTCCTTTTCAATTGTGATGGATCAGATCTTCATACGGGTCTGAGCAATCGATCTGTGGGTTACACTCGTTTATAAAAGGGGAGCTTACATGTGACCGCAGGTAACCTTTTGCCGCGGACATCCACCTGTAAGGTTGTACCATGTTCCATATCCTGCTGATCAATATAGCCCATCGCAATGGGATACTGAAAGGTTGGCGAAAACGAACCACTGGTCACCTCGCCGATCCGTTGTTCGTCCAGGAAAATGTCATATCCTTCACGGGCTGCGCGTTTGCCACCAAGTTTCATTCCAATTCGTATCCGTTGGATTCCAGCGGTCTCTGCCTGACTGAGGGCATCCGCTCCGATAAAGTCACGGTCCATGCCTTCTTGATTCTTAAAATTAACGGCAAACTTCAGACCGGCTTCCAGGGGGTTTAGTTGTTCATTGAGTTCATGTCCATACAATGGCATGGCGGATTCCATTCTCAGCGTATCACGAGCCCCGAGACCGGCGGGTGATATGGATCGGGCACGTCCGGCGGCAAATATATTCTGAAGAATCTGGATGGCTTGCTCGGCTTTGATAATTAGTTCAAATCCGTCCTCTCCGGTATATCCCGTTCTGCTGAGGATACAGGGTTTATTCATTTGATGGGTAACTTTAGCTCGAAAGTATTTCATACCCGACAGGTCAAAGTCAAACAGGGGTTGGATGGTATCCAGTGCTTCTGGTCCCTGAACGGCTACCATCGCAGTTTCGAGCGTGCGATCCTGCATTTCCACCTGCAAGTCCGTGTGCCATTGGGCATCGATCCAGTCCGTAATCTTCTTGCGATTGGATGCATTCACTACCAGTAGGTAATAGCGTGTACCGCTGGGGGTCTCTAAATGGTAAACCAGCACGTCATCCAGTATGCCACCATCATGATTACAGACCAGTGCATACCGGACTTGCCCAGGCTGCATATCCAGCACACTACGGGTTAGCAGACGATCGAGCAGGACAGCGGCATCGGGTCCGTCAAAACGTATACGACCCATATGCGAAACATCAAACATGGTGACGCTGGAGCGAGTAGCCAGATGCTCCTGGACAACAGAGTGATATTGAATGGGCATGGACCATCCGGCAAAATCCACCATTCGTGCAGACTGATCAACATGCCAGCAATGTAGCGGAGTTTGTAAGAGGTTTTGGGTTTCGTCACCGGACATGACGGCACCTGTTTCAGGTAAAAGGCGAAGGGTGCACGAGGTGATGGTTCACTCGAAAATAGCGATTGTATTCTATCGCATTTTGTCTAAAAAAAAAGCGGGTTACGGGGTTCGTTTTTCCCGAGAAATTGGTGGTCAATTTTGATACTGGCGAGTTCTATCTCTTGCGTTTTCGTTTCCCGCCACTTCGCTTTTTCCCGGCACGAGAACCTTTGCGCTTGCCAGCGCCGGTTCGAGGTGACCCCGGTCGCCGACCTCGTCGGGTGGGTGGCCCGGAGGGATGAATGTCGGCGCCTTCGACCGATGACAGTTTGGAAAGGAAGATGAAATTAGCCTCACGACGATCCAAATCGACTTTACCAACTCGAACTGACAAAGTGTCGCCCATGCGAAAGGAATTACCACTGCGGTAGCCAACCAGTACATGCGTTCCCTGTGCCATCGAATAGTGATCATCTGCTAACGTGGCAACCGAGACAAGACCTTCGGCGGGAACCTGTACCCCCTGGACAAACAGTCCGAAGTTCTCAACACCGGTTACCAGCACGACCATTTCATCACCCTGTCGCGCATGCAGATAATTTAACAGTTTGAGTTTCTTGAGTTCTCGTTCAGCTCGTTCCGCATTTTGTTCCCGATCAGAGCAATGATCACCCAACTGTGTTAATTGAGCGACATCCTGAATCGGGGGTTTCTTGGCAATGATCGCATTGATCAGACGGTGGATTGTCAGGTCAGGATATCGACGAATCGGAGATGTGAAGTGGCAGTAATTTTTAAAATTCAGCGCGTAATGACGGTCTTCTTCGCACCCGTATACCGCTTTTTGCAGACTACGTAATACGGTTAGACAGACTGCCTGTTCATACGGTTTTCCCAGAGCCTGCCTGACCACCTGCTGGATTTGAAAACGACTGGTGATGGGTTCCGTTTGGATTCCAACTTCACGGGCAAACTTGGTCAGATTTGTCAGTTTTCGCTGACTGGGATCAGGATGAATGCGTCGTAAGAACTTTAATTCCAGGTCGTTGAGTAAGGTTGCGACGGCCTGATTGGCTGCCAACATGAATTCTTCAATCACCTGATGGCTTTCGGTATTGATCACATGATGTGCCCCTGAAACTTTTCCTTGATCATCCAGATCAATTTTGATTTCCGGTAATCCAACCTCCAACGATCCGTTTTCCAGACGTCGGCCTCTTAGAAGCATTGCCAGTTCATACATGCGTTCCAACAGAAAATAGACAGCCGTGTCCAGTTTCCCCTGCCACTTACTGCGGTTTTCCAGAAAATTATCGATTTCTTCATACGTAAATCGACGACAGCTGCGGATGACGGTCTTTTTCACATCGGTCGCGATCGGGATGCCCTCAGCAGTAAACTCAACGATTGCTGTGGTGGCGTAACGGTTTCGATCCGGCTGGAGGCTGGCAAGATTATTGGAAATGATTTCAGGCAGCATGGGAACAACCAGATCGGGTAAGTAAACACTGGTAGCACGCAATTGTGCTTCGATATCCAGCTTGGATCCGGTCGGAACAAAGTGGGCTACGTCCGCGATATGAACTCCCAGTTGCCAATGACCGTTTTCCAGCTGTTGCAGTGAAATTGCGTCGTCGAAATCCCGGGCATCGGCCGGGTCAATCGTGATGATCGGGACCGACGTAAAGTCCTCTCGCTGACTAAAATCATCTTCATCAAACCGTGCCGCCTGATGGCGGGCATCTTCCAGCACCTCTTCCGGGAATTCCTGCCGAATCAGAAACTCATGCAGAATCATCTGGGTATCGACGCCAGGTTCACCGCGTGGACCCAGGACTTCGGTCAGCACCGCTTCCCCGGCATCCTCTGCCTCCGGAAAACGAACCATTTCAATCACCACTTTATCACCAACCGCTGCCCGTTTTGCACCCGGATCTCCTACCGGGATCGGTTGATCAAACTGATTGCCGTCAATCTGAACGAAACCCTGTTTTGCTTTTTCGCGATAGCTCCCTACGAATTGGAACCGATCACGTTTGACGATTTCGATAATTCGACCCGGAGGCTGACTTGATTTCCCACCGCGACGCAGCTTACCCAGCTGAACCCGCACGGTGTCACCCTGACAGGCGTCCAGCGTATCCTGAGCGGGGATAAAAATATCCTGATCGCGACCCAAAGCTCGAGCTGTACCCGAAGGTCGGACAAATCCAAATCCTCCGGCAGCGCGAGAATAAATGCCCAGCACTGTCGTTTCTGTTTTCGGGGGTGCGGGATTTGGTGTCACGGAAAGAACCAGATGACGTGGCCCATATTTGGCCAGGCCTTTTTTTACCAACCGTTTGATTGTAATACGGACGGTTTTTTGTTCTTCGGCTGATAACCGAAGTTTGCGACCAATGGCAGCCGGTTTGACAGGCTTATAATTGGGCTGATTAATGTGCTGGAGAATTCGTTGCTCCAGATCCTGTGAGTCCACAGTGAACCTCTATGATTTCTATTTTGTGTTATGCGCCAAGTCGTGGTTTATGATAAACTGACGGTGATGGACAAGCATTGTATCGTTATTTTTCATTGTCCGTTTTAATCTCATTTGGACATTCATCATATGGCTATTACGTTTAATTGTGCCCAGTGTGGTAAATCTTATACACTTGACGATTCACTGGCTGGTAAACAGGCCAAGTGTTCTTGTGGAACGGAAATGACGGTTCCTGCACCGTCGGCTCCTGCACCACCGGCTCCCGCACCACCGGCTCCCGCACCACCGGCTCCCGTTGCTCCTGCAGCCCCTGCATCTCCGTTTGCCGCAGGTCAGATGCCTCCTGCTCAGATGCCTCCTGCTCAAATGCCTCCTGCTCAAATGGCCCCCGCTCCCCAACCCTACGTACAGCAGGGTGCCATGCAGCAGGTCGTTGTAAATCAAAGAGGCGGTGGCAAAAGTGATAAACAGAAACTGGTTGCTGCCCTGTTATGTTGGTTTTTAGGAGCATTAGGGGTTCACCGCTTCTATTTGGGACATACAGGTATTGGTTTGATTCAGCTGTTTACGTTGGGTATGTGTGGGATCTGGCAATTTATTGATTTCATCATGATTCTCACCGGTGGCGTCAAAGATGCCCAGGGTCGACCACTCAGTTAGTACCACGCCTTTGGTATTTAATCCTCGGTGTTTGATTTATTTGGATGCTTAAATAGCTTTCTTCCCAGGGATGCAATGTAGGGTGTCCATGGACTGTCCGGATTGGCTTCGGAGGCCATCGCCTGAGTGAATTGAAATATCTTGGCATCGAGATTATCTAAATGGTGCAGCATGATCGCTTCCAGCGTCATGGGTAGCTTGGGACTGCCATACTCATATTCGCCATGGTGACTGATAATCAGGTGCTTTAACTGGATTGCGAGTTCGTTGGGAAATGCTGCATCTTGTTGTTGCTCCCATGAGCTGATCATTTTTCCCAGCAGTTCGACGCCCATCACCAGATGTCCCACCAGTTGTCCTTCATCGGTATACTCAAGGCCTTTATCATACGACAGTTCATCTATTTTTGAGAGGTCATGCAACAGGACTCCCATCAAAACCAGATCACGATCCACTTGCGGGTATTGTGGAGCAACTACATCCACCAATTCCATCAGAGAAACTACATGGTGCAGAAGTCCTCCCTGATAGGCATGGTGGTTTTTTACTCCAGCCGGTGCCTGACTCAGTTTCGTGGCAAGTTCGTCGTTGTCGAGATAGTGACATGCGAGTGATTTTAATTGCGGGTTGCCAAGGGAATCGACAAATTGGCGTAGTTGAACTAACAGCTTTCCAATACCTTCATTGGAAAGCACATGAAATTCTGAATCATCAACACGTTCGGGATCCGCTTTGATTAACTTTTGTACGATGATTTGTAAGTGGCCGTTAAAGAACTGCGTTGTTCCGTTGACCAGTACATAATCACCATTTTGAAAACTGTCATAAACCTGTTGATTCGCATTCCACTGCATCGCATTGACACTGCCGGAACGATCGGAAAGGGAGATCTGTAGATAGAGATTTCCCTGGCGATTGGGTCGTAGTTGCTTACCATTGGCGACAAATACCTGATTGATATTTTCGTTTTCGCCAAGCTGGTTAATAAATCGTCGCGGCATTTTTGAATATCACTGAGTTACAAAGAGTAAAAAATAGAACACGAACAGGCAATCTATGAGGAAATCACCGGATGGACAAGGGACCTAATGCAAATCTCTGGTTGTCGCAATTGGTAATCGTAACTTAGAATGTCACGCAAACAGAGTGCAACTGTCTTGAGTGGTTCAGACGATCAACTCACATTGGTTTGGGCAGTTCTGTAGGATTCAGGTAGTTTATCAGATGAAATTGGAATGGAACAAATGGCAAAAAAGCCTAAAACGGCAATTACTCCCACTAGAGCAGAAGATTATCCGAAGTGGTACCAGCAAGTCATACGCGAGGCGGATTTAGCTGAGATTTCGCCGGTTCGTGGATGCATGGTGATTAAACCGTGGGGATGGGCGATATGGGAAAATATGCAGCAGGTTCTGGATCGCATGTTCAAAGAGACAGGGCATGTCAACGCTTATTTTCCGCTGTTCATTCCGCTTAGTTTTTTAGAGGAAGAGGCAGCCCATGTTGAGGGATTTGCCAAGGAGTGTGCGGTGGTAACTCACCATCGATTAGAGCCAGGCGCGGAAGGTGGACTCGTCCCTGCGGGACCACTGGAAGAGCCACTGGTGGTTCGGCCAACGAGTGAGACCATCATTGGCAGCATGTATTCTAAATGGGTTCAATCGTACCGTGATTTACCGATCAAAATAAATCAATGGGCTAACGTTGTCCGCTGGGAGATGCGAACACGGATGTTTTTGCGTACGACGGAGTTTCTATGGCAGGAAGGGCATACCTGTCATGCAACGGAAGCGGAGGCGGTTGATGAAACGCGTCTGATGCTGGATGTCTATGCGGAATTTGCGGAACAAACGATGGCGATGCCGGTCATTAAGGGTGAAAAGACAGCAGATGAGCGATTCCCGGGCGCTGTTTCGACGTTGACTATTGAGGCGATGATGCAGGACAAGAAAGCATTGCAGGCCGGAACATCTCATTTTCTTGGTCAGAATTTCTCTAAAGCTCAGAAAATCATGTATCAGGATACCGAGGGGGTTCAGCAGTATGCCTGGACGACATCCTGGGGTGTGTCAACAAGACTCGTCGGTGCGTTAATCATGACGCACAGCGACGATGATGGTTTGGTCTTACCACCTAAACTGGCGCCCCAACAAATCGTGATCTTACCGATCATCAAAGATGATGAGACGCGTGATTTGGTAATGCAGTATTGTCAATCGCTTGAAGCGGAACTCAAAAAACAGACCTATGCCGAATCGCCCGTTCGTGTATTCATTGATGATCGTGATATGCGTGGAGGTGAAAAGAAGTGGTACCACATTAAACGCGGGGTGCCGATTCGTATTGAAGTAGGTTCGCGTGACATCGAAAACAATCAGGTTTTTGTGGCTCGACGCGATACAACCCAAAGCGAAGGGATTGATCGGGTACAGTTTACTGAATCCGTCTCCGGTCTGCTCGGTGAAATTCAGGACAATCTGTATCAACGTGCATTGCAGTTGCGGGAGTCCCATACCCAGTCAATCGCGTCGTGGGATGAATTTGAGGAATTTTTCTCCGAACAGGATGCACAGCAGGGAGGCTTTGCAAGTTGTTATTTTGCTGAAGATCATCCGCAGGTTTTGAAGATGATTGCCAAATATAAAGTCAGCATTCGGTGTGTACCGCTGGACGCTGAACAATCCGAGGGAACGTGTATCTTTACGGGCGAGCCCACGCGGTGTCGCGGAATATTTGGCAGGTCGTATTAAACTCAAGTACCGACGCGGCAGAAGAGAGAATTTCAAGACAAGCGGATGTTTAGCCATCGGTAGAGAGAGAACAGAACCATGGGTGAAATCAGGTCTCAACGACCGGCTTTGTTGATCGTGGGTGCGTTGAGCATGTCCGTCTCGGCTCTGGAGTGGATCCATGATCGAGTCGTCTCTCAATGGGGTCCGATCGCCTGTGAATCGGAAATATTTGATTTTAATCAAACGTCCTATTATGACCAGGAAATGGGATTGAATCTTAAAAAACAGTTTTGGGCGGCAGAAAAGCTGATAGATCGGGCGGATTTAGCGGAAATCAAGCAGCGAACGAATGGTTGGGAAGTGGAATATGCCGATGAATATAAAAGTGGCGACGTGGTTCGCCCGATCAACTGTGATCCTGGCTACTTAACCGAAGCCAAATTGGTATTAGCGACAACCAAAAATCGTGATCATCGAATTTATTTATCCGATGGAATCTTTGCGGAGGTCACTTTGTATTACCAGGGTCATGGTTGGCAGGATAGTCGTTGGACGTATCCGGACTATCGCACAGCCCCCTACCATGCGTTTTTTGATCGGTGTCGCGAGTTTCTTCGTGAACGGTATCAGGAGGAAGACGTATAGTAGGAACGACATGGCGCGAGACAGCCTGTCGTACCACCAGACAAATACGATACCCGCAAGTCCGGGATAGTCCATGGCCGATTCTTTAATCCGCCGAAGCACGGATCATTCATGATGGAACAGCCACCTCCCTATTGGATATTAGCAGTCGTTGCGGCTCCCAGCTTTTTGTTGGCCTGGTTGTCGACGTATATTGTTCGTAAGCGGGCAGCGCGATGGGGTCTCGTCGACCAGCCCAATGACCGTAAAGTTCACACTCAGCCAACGCCGCTTGGTGGAGGGTTAGGAATTTGGTTTGCTGTCATTCTGACGTTCGGTGTGGGAACCGTCATGGTCATTGCCAGCGACCATTTCTCCTCGATCATTCCAACCGAGGTGATGCCTTATTTGACGGGCATCCGTGAGGAGTTAGGGTCATTATGGATACTATTGCTGGGTGGCACGTTGCTGATGGTGCTTGGTCTGATTGATGACATTCGGGGCTTGAGCTGGAAGTTACGCCTAACGGTTCAATTTGTAGTTGCACTAATTTGCGTGGTTTCCCAGCAGTGGTATTTCACGGCATTCATTCCCTACCGCATCATCACCATTGGGTGTAGCGTATTTTGGATTGTGATGTTGATCAATTCATTTAACATGCTGGACAACATGGACGCGGCGTCCGCCGGGGTTGCGGTCATCTCATCCTGTATGTTGGTTCTGTACGTTACGATTCCGGGAGCGAACCCGGAGGGTCCTCAGTTATTTGTTGCGGGGTTTTTGATGGTCTTTGTAGGTGCGTTGTTAGGATTTCTGTGGCACAACCGTCCACCGGCCCGCATTTTTATGGGTGATGCCGGATCGTACTTTATCGGATTTTGTATTGCGATTGCGACGTTGCTGGCAACTTATACACACTTTGAAACGCCGGTTGTCCATGCGGTCATGGCTCCCGTGATTATCATGGCCGTGCCTCTCTATGATTTGATAACCGTGTTGTTGATTCGATGGATGGAAGGCCGCAGTTTATTTAAGCCGGACAAGAGTCATTTTTCTCATCGACTTGTCGACTTAGGTCTGTCCCGTACTCGAGCGGTGATGACGATGTATTTAGCGACGGCGACGACAG
>JAYZPA010000011.1:0-23309 GCA_036150515.1 Planctomycetota bacterium | reverse complement strand
ATGGATGAACAGTCACTTCTTGACTACCTGCAACTATCTTTTTGTGACGGCATTGGCCCACTTACGTTTCAAAACCTACTTGGCCATTTTTCTCATCCGGGCAAGGTTCTCAGAGCATCCGACAGTGAACTACGTTCCATCACTGGTATCGGAACGAAGACCATCGACGCCATCCGCAGCAGTCCATCAATCCGTCCACGGATGAAAGACCAGATAAAAATATGTCAGGATGCCGATATTCGGATCATTCCCTTAGGTACGGAGTACTATCCCCATCCCCTTTCACACATTCCCGCTGCTCCCCCGATTCTGTTTTGTCAGGGTAATCTATCGCTCTTCGACTGCCGCTGGTCCACCGAAACTGCCATCGCGCTGGTCGGTACTCGACAGGCAACTCAATATGGTTTACATACCGCAGCCAATCTGACCCGACAGCTTGTCGCCGACGGTTTCATTACAGTCAGCGGGTTAGCCCGCGGGATCGACAGGCAGGTGCATCAAACCACACTGGAGAATCAGGGGACAACCATTGCAATTTTGGGTAGTGGCCTATTAAGAGTTTATCCCGGCGAACATCAGGGCTTGGCTCATCAGATTCGCAAGCAGGGTCTGTTAATTAGTGAAGTCTTTCCTTCCGAGTCACCTCACAGTCGATTATTTCCCCGTCGCAACCGTATCATCTCCGGACTGACGATGGGGGTGATTGTGATCGAAGCGGCCATTCGGTCCGGTGCACTGATCACCGCAAGACACGCTATGGAACAGAACCGCGAAGTCATGGCGGTGCCGGGTCTGATCGATACTCCGGCCGCCGCAGGCTGTCACAAGCTCATCAAAGACGGGGCGCAACTGGTGGAGTCAGTCGATGACATCTACGAGGCACTGGAACATACTTGGGCGAGCCGTCCTGCGGGTTTCGAGCAATTGCAACCGCTTCCAAACCTCAGTCCGGAGCAACAGCAGATCTATGACCTCGTCCCCCACGAGGTAACTTCGATTGATTTACTGCCGCGACCCGACCCGTATTCCATGCCACAGTTATTAGCCACCCTGACCGCTCTGGAGCTGAAGCATCTCATCCGCCGTCCCAGCGGTAGTACAGTCCAGCGCATCGGATAACCAGAGGTTGCTATCGTTAGGGGGTGCCAAAATTCCGTGTTTTCAGCCAATGGGTGGCATGCATCGTCCAGCTCGAGATGAGCGAGCCTTCCACTCGTCGCAGTCCATAGCCATGACCTCCATTACCATACACATGCAATTCCGAATGAATCCCTAACTTCTTCAGTTCGGCATAAAACAAAACGGCTCCCAAAGAAGAAGAGGCATCATCATCCGTATGCGCCAGAAAAACAGGCGGACAGTTTGCCGGCACCGTAACGCCCTCGATGAGAGTCTGTTGTTGCTTGTCATAGATATTCCACGGATAGATAAGTAACGAAAAATCGGGGCGATGTGAAACTTCATCCACTGCATCCACCGGTTCATAGGCGAGTTTTCCCTGATCACACAAAAGCTTCGCCGCGACCTGGCCACCCGCGGAAAATCCCACCAGCCCAATTCGATCTTTTTGCAGTCCATACCTGCCGGCCTGGGACCGTATCAAAGCCATCAACCGCTGGGCATCCTGTAATGGTTTGATCCAACCGGGGGTTTGCCGATTTTCTGTGGTCCGGTAGCTCAACACAAAAGCAGAAATGCCCTGGGCATTCAGCCAGACAGCTGCTTCGGTACCTTCCTTATCCGGTACAACTTTTCCAAAACCGCCTCCGGGTAAAATAATCGCCGCAGAACCATTGGGCTTTTCGGCCAGATGAACCGTATAGGTCGGGCGTGAGATTTTCACAACTCGGGTCACGCGGGGTTTTTCCGTCGCACGATAGGGAAGAATCTCTCCCGGACTTCGTTCCGTTTCTCCCGGCGCCAGCGCAGGCCATACATCATACACTTCAGCTGCATGGACCAACGGGGCCGAACCAACCACCACCATCAACGCAAAAACAAAGGCGCGCATAGGAATTCCTTAAATCTAACTTAGGATATCTTGAATCACGTGAGCTTCTTCGACTCCGGTCAGTCGATAATCCAGTCCTTGAAAGCGATGGGTAAACCGTCGATGGTCAATTCCCAACAGATGTTCAATCGTGGCATGCAGGTCACGTACATGAACCGGGTCAACCACGGCATTGTAGCTAAACTCATCCGTGGCTCCGTAGGTAATCCCGGGTTTAATTCCGCCGCCCGCCAACCACATCGTGAAACAGCGAGGATGGTGGTCACGACCACCATCCGGACTATCCCACTTACCCTGTCCGGCAACCCCACGACCAAACTCACCTCCCCACACCACCAGCGTATCGTCCAGTAATCCACGCTGTTTCAAATCCGTAACCAGAGCAGCGCTGGCCTGATCCGTATCACGACAGCGGGCCACACACCATGAACTCAGCCGACTGTGGTGATCCCAATCCGGATGAAACAGCTGAACAAAGCGGACACCTCGTTCAATCAATCGCCTTGCCAGCACACAATTGGCCGCATAACTGCCCGGCCGGCGGGAATCAGGGCCGTACAGTTCAAAAGTGGATTCCGGTTCATCACTCAGATCATTCAACTCCGGGATACTCGACTGCATCCGCCAGGCCATTTCATACTGTTCGATCCGGGTTTCGATTTCCGGGTCACGAGTTTGATCAAAATGAATCTCATTAAAACCACGGATCCGATCAAGCATCGATCGCCGCACGTGACGGGGCAGTCCGGCAGGATCACGTAAATACAAAACCGGTTCATTGGAATTTCGCAGTTTCACGCCCTGGTACTGGGAAGGTAAAAACCCACTTCCCCAATAATGATCGTATAACGGCTGGTCACTGGATCGTTTCATTTTCGAAATCAGAACCAGGTAATCCGGCAAGTCCTGATTGATGCTCCCTAACCCATAACTGGTCCAGCCTCCCAGACTGGGCCGACCCGGCAAATGGTGTCCCGTCATCATCTTGGTCATCGCCGGAGCATGATTAATCTGATCGGTCACCATCGACTTTACAAAACAAAGGTCATCGACCACTGCGGACAGATGCGGCAGCCATTCTCCAATCGTCGCTCCGCTGTCTCCATACTGCCTGAAAGAGGTGCGTGCAGGCATAATCAACTGCTTCTGACTGGCCGTCATGGTCGTCAGTCGCTGGCCCTGACGAACACTGGCAGGTAGTTCTTTACCGGCCCACTTCGTCAGTCCGGGTTTATAATCATAAAGTTCAATTTGAGATGGTCCACCACTTTGCGTAAGAAAAATGACGTTTTTGGCTCGCGCCGGGTGGTGAGGCAGATCCGGCCGACCCAGCGGTTTTGGAGTGGGACGACCCTGACCCGGTTTCGCGTTCACCTCGGATTCCAAACCGGCCAACGCCATGGCACCCAGACCAATCCCGGTACAACGGCCTAGAAAATACCGGCGTGCAATCGCAGCTTCCGGATGCTGATTTTGGTGGCTTGGTTCATTCATGGGTGATGGCTTCATCGAGATTATAAACAATACTGGCAACGATCATCAGGGCTGCCAATTCGCGTGGTTGATCCGTTCGGCGTTGTTCAGGCTGTCCAAAATCCAGCAACTGCCGTGCACTATTTCCGGCATGGCGATAATACTCTGCAGCCTGCGTCCATTCGCTTGTCAGCATTTCCAGTTCCCGGTCTGTCGGTGGGCGTGACAGAACCGATTCAAAAATGAATTGCAGGCGAATTTGCGGATCGTCGTCCTCGGCCAGCGCAGTTCGGGCCAGATGCCTGGCGGCAGCCAGAATATTCAGATCGTTGAGCATGGTCAGCGCCTGCAGGGGAGTATTCGTATGCCTCGGCCGGACTTCACACACCCGCCGCTGGGAACTATCAAACAGGAACGTAGGCGCAGCAGACCGTCGCCAAAAAGCATACAGCGTACGTCGATACTGAGCTGCTCCCTGACTGGGCTGATATCGAAACCTCCCCATAAACATCTCCGCCCAGACTCCGTCGGGCTGATAGGGCATGACCGTGGGACCGCCGATCGCCGGATTCAGCAGCCCGCTGCTGCCCAGTGCAGCATCGCGTATCATCCAGCTGGGCATTCGAAATCGAGCTCCCCGCGCCAGCAGCCGGTTCTCCGGATCCCGCTCGATTGCAGCCGGAGTCACCCGACTACTTTGGCGATACGTCTGGCTATGAACCATCAATCGTTGAATGTGTTGCAGATCCCAGTTATTTTCCATCAATTCAACCGCTAACCAATCCAATAAATCGGGGTGGGTTGGCAACTCACCCTGCCTGCCAAAATCTTCCGGGGTCCGCACCAAACCTGCACCAAAACACAATTGCCACAATTGATTTACAATCACCCGTGCGGTCAAAGGGTTTTCGTCCGAGACCAGCCAGTTTGCAAGATCCAGCCGAGTGCGCGTTAATTCCCCGGGGGTTTCCAAAATGGACGTAGGGACAGCCGTCTGCACTTCCATTCCTTTCTTATCCCAAACACCGCGCTCCAGTACATAAGATTTCCTTAACGTTTTACGTTGGGCAAGAACCATCACATTCTGAGCACCGGCACCTCGTTTGACCGCCGCGAGCTGTTGGTTGGCACGATCCAATGACCTCTTTGCTTTTTGATATTCAGCGTGGTCAAACAAAAACTGCTCCCGCAGTGCCTTGTGAATCGCAGGATCCAGATCCTCGGGCCGGTCAATCCCCGCCGTTGCAAGCCGCGCCATCGGCATCTCTGCAAAGGATCGAACCGCCGTCCCGGGCTGGTCGCTGACCGCAATTCGGAAGCGACCCGTATTGGCATCGCCCACCGTGGATCGATGCAGCATGACAAACCGCAGCTCTTCATCGGGAGCCAGTTTCAGAGGTTCCGCTAATGCAAAAACCGCCACATGCGGTTTTAACGGATCATGGGAATCTGTCGTCCAGCCGTTGCGGGGGTCATCATCCAGTGTTCCTGACACGCGACCGTAATTCCTGCCGCCAACATTAACTTCCGCGTCCGCAATGGCGCTGGCAAGTTCAATATCTCTCACCTGAGTATCACCATCTCTTATCACCTGAAGTTTAACATCCGTAAGGATAAATTCGCCACGGGTACCACGAGACAGTTTGCCAGCCGTATGAGAAGCGTGCGGAAAGACTTCCAGTCGCAGTCCGGTAATACGCGTTACGGGTGACGCGGCCGTGATGTGATAGTCGTCCTGTCGGGGATAAGGACCTCTGGTTTGAATCACACCCTCATCTTCCTGCTGAAACAGAGTGCCCTCGACCGACGCAATTGCCGTGGGCTGCAAAACATGCCATGGTTGAAACCCCGACTTGACAGCAGCAATCTGCTGGACGAGCCAAACATCAAATTCAGTTTCTGCAGCCATCCGCGCGGTATCGGCAACCGGCTTGCGGTGGTTCACAAGTTCCTGGGATTCCGCGACCGCCCGATCAGCGAATGGAGAGGTATACTTCAAATAAGGTTTCGCGCCGCCTCCCGCTCTTCCGTCTTCATCAATGCTGTCAAAAAAAGCAAATAAACTGTAATAGTCGTTCTGCGAAATGGGATCAAACTTATGGGAGTGGCACTGAGCACAACCCAGTGTCATTCCCAGCCATACCGTTCCCGTTGTATTCACGCGGTCAATGACATAATCAATCCGCGATTCTTCGGGATGACGTCCCCCTTCGCCATTGGTCATGTGATTGCGGTGAAAGCAGGTTGCCAGAATCTGTTCCGCCGTTGCATCAGGCAGCAGGTCACCGGCAAACTGTTCAATCGTAAACTGGTCAAATGGCATCCGGTTCGTAAAGGCCTGAATAACCCAATCCCGCCACGGCCAGTTCGATCGGGTCGCGTCACCCTGATATCCATCTGTGTCTGAATAGCGAGCGGCATCCAACCACCACATTGCCATCCGTTCACCGTAGTGGGGCGAGGACAGCAAGCGATCCACCAGTTTGTCATAAGCGTCCGCCGTTTCATCCCCGACAAAAGCCGCCGTCTCTTCCCGGGTCGGAGGAAGTCCGGTCAAATCCAATGAAAGTCGGCGGATCAGTTTGCTCCTTTCAGCCTCAGGAGAACGACGCAACCGCTCCAGCTTCAGACGCCGGTCAATGAAATAATCAATCGGGTGGGAGTCTTCGTCGGTAACCAACGGCCTGACCGGTTTTTCAAATGCCCAGTGTTGACCCCAGGGTGCACCCGCTTTGATCCACTGCTGAAACAATGTCCACTCCGCCTTGGTCAGTGGTGATCGACCCGACTCAGGCGGGGGCATCTGTAAATCAGAATCGTGACTGGCAATACGCCTCATCAGCTCGCTGCGACGGGGATCACCCGGCACAATCACCGCAGATGCTCCACGCAATTCCCCGACCGACGCCGGCGTGTCCAGTCGTAAATCGGCCTGACGCTGGGTTTCATCCGGACCATGACAGGCAAAGCAACGATCCGACAGTACTGGTAATATGTCACGACTAAAACGAACGGGCTCTGCGGCACCGAGAGATCCCATCAACCCCAGGCACAGGAAAAAGAAAATTCGTATTCGACTACGCGGCGCCATGGGAAACCTTCTCTGTCATTTACCAATCCTTCATGCAATCCTAATCTACCATGCAACCGGTGAAGTATCGAGATTATGGCCGACATTACCTCTCCGGCGGTCCCGTCAGTGTCACACCGGTACCCGCAGTTTGCGGGTAATGGCAAACGCCACGAACCACCTTACATCCCTCAGCGATATCCGACTGTAACAGTGCCGCCCCGTCCATATCAACATAATCCAGCAGCGGCAAAAGCTGAGCAATCGCAGAAATCCCCACGGTGGATTCCGTCATACAACCCACCATCACCTGTAAATGATTCTCACGAGCCGTCTGAATCATCTTACGAGCCGGGGTAAGACCACCACATTTAACCAGCTTGATGTTGATCCCGTGAAAACAACCAACACACTTTTCAACATCGTCAACCACCAGACAGTTCTCATCAGCAATCAGGGGCAACTGCGATTGTGCATAGACTGCGGGCATTTGATCAATCGCATCGGCTGCCAGCGGCTGTTCGATAAATTCAACTCCCAATTCCTTCAACGGACCGGAATAATCAATCGTCTGTTGAGCCGTCCAGGCACAATTTGCATCCACGCGGAAAACGGCATCCGTATGTTCTCTCAGAGTCCGTACAATTTCAATATCCCGTTCCGTGCCCAGTTTGATTTTATAAATCGGCCAGTCTCCAAACTCCTGCATCTTGGAAATCATGACCTCCATCTGGTCAATCCCGATCGTATAGTTACTCAGCGGATTCGATTCGGTATTCAGACCCCAAAGTGCATGCACCGACTGTCCTTGCCGTTTTCCCCACAAGTCATGTGCCGCCAGATCCAGTGCACATAATGCAAAAGAATCATCGATTTCAGCTGAGGCCGCTTCCCACAGCTCGACCGGCGTCGTCCAATCCGACTGTTGAACCAATTCACGTATGGTTTCCAGAGAATGGCGCAGCGACTGCTCGGTTACTCCGTAATAGGCATTCGTTGTGGACTCGCCAAAACCGCTCATCCCCTGGTGTTGTAATTCAACAATGATCGTTGGCTGAACACGGATCGTCTCACGTGAAATCGTAAATGGATGCCGCAGGGGCAATTCAAATTGGTGAATTTTTAATTGCATCACGGACCTGTTGACGCTTCTTGACCGGCAAGATATCGATCACGGGCATCCATGACGGCTTCTACAAGATCATCGCTGCCATAACGAAAAATATCGGTAACCGGTAATTGCAACTGCTCACGCACGCGTTCACGTTCCAGCGAAGCTGCATCCTCATCCACTCGACGGCTATTCATCGCTACGGCAACCACCTCGCAAGGCTGATGGATATTCGCCATCACCTCATAGATCTTCCTAACCTCTTGCAGGTCCGGAATCCGGACATGCTCGACCCCTGTCACCGTGTCCCTCAGCACTTCATAACACAACACCAGCGCATGAGGTAAACACCCGTGCAGGATACCCAGCGTCACCGCCGAATAACTGGGATGCACCAGACTCCCCTGTCCTTCCACCACCAGAACATCGTGGGATTCACTTTCCAGCATCAATCGTTCCGTGGCACCACTTACAAAATCCGAGATAACACGATCCATGGGGTAACCCGAATCTTCAATCATGATCCCGGTCTGACCCGTTGCACAGAAAACCGCGTCGACGCCCCGCCGCTTGAGACCTTCGGCAATTTCAATCGCCACCACCATCTTTCCAACACTGCAGTCGTGGCCCACCGTGTGAACCCGGAAACAACCCTCCCGAAATCCAGGACGTCGTGCGATCGTGGTAATCTCATTTTTTCGGACGTCAATCAATTCCACCCCCCGCTGAGCGGCGGCTGTAGAGAACTCTTCATCCTCAGAGATAAAATCATGCAGTCCCGAGATGACATCCATCCCCCGATCAATAGCCGCCAGAACAATGGGACGCCAGGCTATCGGAATCTGACCTCCTGGAGGAGCAATGCCGATCAACAGGCAATTTGCATCCGGTGCTTCGTCTAACGAAGAAACCATCTGCAAGCCGGAACCCACTCCCAAAGACTCACTAACATCCTGGCCCGCCAGCGTTCCGTCCAGTACCGCCACCACTTCTTCGCGACGATAGCGGATGACGCTGCAGGCGGTCTTCGCCGTGTGCGGATTGGAATGACCCTCGGTGAGAATAATCAGTTTTCTGTCTGTCATCGATTCCAATCGTTCTTTCGGCTAAATACAAAATCCATGGGTTAGCGGGACAGCTTTTGTGTTACCCAAAGGCGCATTTCACTACGAGTTTTTCCGGGACGCAACACCCATGCATCATTGTGATTTCGAAAACCCGTCGTGTGGAAAGTAATATCCCCTTGAACGCCTGTCTGTTTCATGTACATCCGCGTTTGTTGTATCTGCCCATCCCGGTGTCCCTCGGCACAAATAAACTGCGGACAGTTTCCCAGACGCTGCAGTCGCTGCATGGCGGATGCTTTGTCTGAAAAAGGATATTCCCACTGTCGAACACCATCGTAATGACTAAAGACCACCATCGCCCGCCACATTCGGGAAATTTCATCGTCGTGTAAGCCTATGTAATTACAGGCAATCGCACCTCGGGAAAAACCGGTAAGCAAAACTCGGTCCCAATCACCGCCATACTGCTCACAAATCCATCCTAATGTTTTTTGACAGTAATCAACAGTTGGCTGAGGGTTGAATTGCGGTTTGTTTCCCCACCACCGAGTTACATTTGCAGTACCCTCATGATTTAAAAAGGGCATGCAAATCCAAATATAATTTTCACCACCGCTGATTCCAAATCCCAGTCGGCTTCCTTCGACCTTCCCCGTACTGATATCGCTATATTTATTTCTATAGGGCCCGTTTCCCGCAAACTCAACAATCACCGGGTACCTGTGCTTGGTCCCCGGTTTCCAGTCTGTCGGCAAATACAACGCATGATAAACATCCGTCTTCACATAATCGGGATGCGTCTGTGCCACGCGTGACCCGGCTGCCGGCAGTCCGGCAACCATCGGGGGCACTGCCAGATCCATAGCCACCTGAGACAGATCCAATGGCTCCGCGGAAGCATCCGGTAGATAGAAGCCCATTGCAGCGGACACGAAGAGAATGGACAGAACGGTATTAAAACGCATCTTGCAGAATTCCTAAAATATCATCATACGATGCCCGTCGCGGGTTAAGCCAAAACAAGCGCTGAATCTTCATGGTTTTTTCAGCAAACGATTCTAATTGTAATTCCGTGGCACCGAGCTCACGAATGCGGTGGGGAATCCCAATCTCCATACGCAGTTGTTCAATCTTTTCAATACCCGCCAATGCGGCCTCAGCTTCATCCATGACACGGGTATCGACACCCATCCATTTCGCGATCCTGGCCATCGTCCCGGTCCGCTCGGTTAAATTGAATCGCATCACGTAGGGCAGCAGCAGACCGTTTCCCAATCCATGAGAACAATGCAGCTCGCCCCCCAGCGGATACTCCATCGCATGCACCAGTGCCACTCCGCTGTTGGAAAAAGCCATGCCGGCCAACGTAGCCGCTAATGCCATGGCGTCCCGCGCCTCCTGATTTTCCGGTTCATGGACTGCCATCTGCAAATGCTGACCACATAACCTGATCGCCCGCTCTGCCAGACTATCCGACAGAGGAAACCGTCCATCGTAGGCGCAGGTTTCACCCACGGGAACTTCCAGCTTGTCAAAATCAATCGCCGTTATCGCTTCAATGGCATGCGTTAACGCGTCAATCCCGCTGTCTGCGGTGACCTGCCGCGGACATCCATCGGTGAGCACCGGATCCACAACCGCAAAATCAGGTCGAAAATATTCACTCTGTCCCGAGATTTTGATCCTGGCGGTTTCATCGGTTAACACCATCGAATGCGATACTTCACTGCCGGTCCCGGCGGTCGTGGGAATACAAACCAGAGGAATGGTGGGGCCCGGTACCTGATTATATCCAAAAAAATCCGCGGGCTGAGCCTGATGGGTGTAAGCGGCCGCTGTGTTCTTGGACAAATCCATGTTACTTCCGCCGCCCAATCCCATCACAACGTCCGGTTGAAAAGCCTGAGCACAAGCGAGACTTTTTTCTGCGGTGGCAATCGAGGGTTCTGCCTCCCCTTCAAGAAATACCTCCACGTCACAATTCGCCGTTCGTA
This sequence comes from Planctomycetota bacterium, assembly GCA_036150515.1. GTDB lineage: Bacteria > Planctomycetota > Planctomycetia > Pirellulales > Pirellulaceae > UBA721. The sequence goes on along the minus strand of JAYZPA010000011.1, from coordinate 12,583 downwards.
GTGGCTGACAGATCCGTTCCACCAATGCGGCTGCTTCCAGATTCCTGTCCGTAATAATCAACACCCGCTGCCATGCCTGCCGGCTGGCCAGAGCCGAAAGTTGCTCCACGCAATGCCGGCCAAACATCAACTGTCCCGCAGTTGCAAAGGTCCAGTAGTTTTTAGGCATCGTCCCACCACCCTACCGTTTTTTTGAAAGCGTCGTAATGAAATGAGCGGCGGTTTCAGGATCATTCTGAGCTATCAGATGCTCAATCGTGGCGGCGGGTACATTCAGATTGGATAAGTGCGTTGCTAAACTCTTCCAATGCCGATCCCGCTTCTTGCCCTCGCTGAGATACAGTTCCGTTACCAGTTCCTCGCACCGCTGTAATGAAATTGTCTCGCGATTATCATAGTAATTGCGAATGACCTTGTTTTGGTAATTTGATCGTTCTGCCATTTTCAATCGGTATCCTCGTACTGATCCGGTTCCTGTGACTATTCCTGTCTTTCTCGGCTGCATCCTCTTTCAGAATCCAACGCGGTTGCCATAATAATGCATATAGGCTTAAGATAAAGCCCCACTTTGGAAAATCCATTACGACAGTCATCCGGGAAACGGGAAGCATGCCAAAAGTTACCTTTACCAACGAGAATCAGGAAATTGAAGTTGCCGCGGGAACCTCCATCCGTGACGCTGCGAAACAGCTGAAAATCAATACCAATCTAGGTGTGAATGGAATCGGAGCCGGAATCAACAAGTTTGTTAATTGTCATGGACTCGGACAATGTGGCACATGTCGTGTATTTGTCACGGAAGGTCACATGGCAAATACAAACGGCCAGACACTATGGGAAAAGAAGTGCTTTAAAATCCCCTTTCCTGATCCCATTCCGGCATTAGCCTATCTGGACAACCCGGAACAGACTCGTCTGGCCTGCCAGTGTAAGGTCAATGGTGACGTCTCGGTGGAAACCGGTCCGGACATGAATTTGTTTGGAGACAATTTCTTCAGCTAGGCATGCTTCGATCGGCTGTCCTGCTGTTCTTTTTCACAAAGGAACTCCTATGAAACAGGTGGTTGCCATTGTGCGACCGTTTCTAGCCGAGAAGATTGTCGACGGTTTAAAACGGGCTCCTCTTGAATCACTTTCCGTGCGCGAAGTGAAGGGCTACGGTCGTCAAAAAGAGCACCTCGATCAATATGGTGACAGTGAATATGCCACCGCATTTCTACCCAAAGTGGAAATTTTTTTGTGGGTGGATGAAACCCGGGTGGAAGAAGTCATCGAGATCATTTCCAGGATTGCGCGGACAGGACGGATGGGCGACGGGAAAATTTTCATCATGCCGGACTCCGAACCGATCGAACTTTGATTCGCAGCTATCGGGAGTTTATCGATATCCGGTGTTTCTGTTTTGGATTCTTTGGTAATCTATTCAAGGGTAATCCCAACGATTCCCTGTGTTCATCCACCGACCCGTCCTTTCAAAAAAAATCACTGCATGGCAACGACCATAGAAAAACCTGCTCGCGAATCTCTGGCACCAAACGAAGTGTTATGTGATCACTGCAGCGCCAAGTGTTGTAAGTACTTTGCGCTGCCCATAGAAACACCCGTGGATCAGGAAGATTTCGACTTCATCCGCTGGTATGTCCTGCATGACCTCGTCACGGTATTTGCTGAAGACGACGATTGGTACATCATGGTGCATACAACCTGCCGGCATCTGCAATCCAATCATTTATGTGGTATCTATGAAACCCGTCCACAAATCTGCCGTGATTACAACACCGAAAACTGTGAATATGAAGATAACTGGACCTATGACAAGTACTTTGAAACTGCCGAACAAGTACAGGAATATGCCGACGCCGTACTGCAATTGAAAGTCAATGGCAGCATCCGCAGTGCTCCACCTGATCCATTACCCATCCTGGGCGAAGCGAACTAACCATGAATCCATCCGACCCGCTTGAACCGGAATCCACTTCAAAACGTTCACTCATCCAGCCCCGGACCCTAAAAGGATTTCGGGATTATTTACCCCAAACCATGATCCCGCGGGAACGTCTGATGTCCATCGCCCGCAAAGTATATCGCAGCTATGGATTCAGCCCCATCGATACGCCGGCATTGGAACATCTTGAAATCCTCACGGGCAAGGGAAGCGATGAAACCGATCGCCAGTTATATCGTTTTCAGGACCATGGCCAGCGCGATGTCGGCATGCGATTTGACCTCACGGTCCCCCTCGCCCGATTTGTCGCCCAGCATATCAACACGTTGGGAACTCCCTTCAAACGATATCACATCGCGCCTGTCTGGCGTGGCGAAAACACCCAGCGCGGTCGCTATCGTGAATTCATGCAATGCGACTTTGATACCATTGGCACACGCTCGGTCGCAGCCGATATTGAAACCGGGTTGGTCATCAATGACCTGTTCGAAGCACTTGGTTTTGAACGATTTACAATCCACATCAATAACCGTCAGATTCTCACCGGATTACTCGAGCAAATCGGCATCGCATCTCAGGCGACGGCCATTCTGAGGAGCCTCGACAAACTGGGGAAAATCGGCTCCGAACGCACGGCAGCGGAAATGATCGAAAACGCAGAGGTTACCGAGGCTCAGGCTCAGCAAGTACTGGCGATCACCACGCTGACCGGATCGAATCAGGAAATCCTGGACCAACTCAAGCCGATGGTCGACGAAAATGAAACCGGGAGCAGCGGTACCCTGCGATTACAACAAATCCTCGACGGGCTGACCGCAGGGGGAATGGCGGATGACCGCATCAAACTGGATGTCTCCATCGCACGAGGCCTGGATTATTATACGGGGGCCATATTTGAAACGTTTCTTGATGACCTGCCCGAGATCGGGAGTGTGTGCAGTGGTGGCAGATACGATAACCTGGCGGAACTCTATACCAAGCAGGAACTACCCGGAATCGGAGCATCTCTGGGACTGGACCGACTGCTGGCGGCAATGGAAGAACTCGATATGCTCGAGGCCATAGGCACACCCGCAGAGATTCTGGTGGTCTACTTCGAAGAAGATCAACTCCATCGGTACCTTGAAATTGCCCGCGATCTGCGGCAGGGCGGGTTTGCCGTCGAAGTTTATCCCGAAGCAAAGAAACTCGGCAAACAGCTTAAATATGCCGATGGCCGTGGATTCCGTTATGCACTCATTGCCGGCGGTGATGAATTAGCACGCAATGTTTGCCAGATCAAAGATCTGCAGTCAGGAGAAAGTGTTGAATACCCGCTCGACCGTGTTGTTCAGCAGATGCAATCCTAAAGGCCGCCGGACCATGGGCTCCTAAGCAGCCTGACTTTGGGGCATCGCATAGAAACTGGTCATGCATTCAACAACCGTTTGGATCTCAACCGCTTCCAGCTCGGGGAAAATCGGCAAGCTAAGGACTTCAGCCGCAGCCAGATTCGTTTGGGTCATGTCCATTTCAATGCTGGGACTCACCTGGTAACAGGACTGAGCATGCACGGGAATCGGATAATAGATCTCCGCACCGACATTCCGCTGAATCATAAATTCTCTTAGCTTATCTCGTCGGCCATTCTTCACACGCAACGTATATTGATTCCAGACATGGCCGCTTCCATGGACCGCCTGCGGCAGTACAATCTCGTCCTCCAGTCCTGCCTCCTTCAACAGCGCTTCATACATCTCCGCGTTTTTTTGGCGGCGGGTATTCGCTGCGGCGAGATGTTTCATTTTCACGTTTAACGCAGCCGCCTGAATCGAATCCAGTCGGCTGTTAATGCCAATCACCTGATGGTGATATCGGGGACGCATGCCGTGACCGGCAAACAACCGTAACCGATCTTCAAAATCTGCATCATTCGTCACCAACATTCCGCCGTCGCCAAACCCGCCCAGATTTTTGGTCGGGTAAAAACTAATGCAGCCAACATGTCCCCATGAACCTGCCTGCTGACCGTCGATTCCGGCACCGATCGCCTGAGCCGCATCTTCAATGACCACGACGCCCCGCGCATTGCAAATATCCATGATCGCCGGCATGTCCGCACACTGACCGAACAAGTGCACGGGAATGATCGCTTTCGTGTTGGAAGTGATCGCCGATTCGATCTGAGCAGGATCCATATTAAATGTCACCGGATCAATGTCGATAAATACCGGGGTCGCTCCAAGGCGAGTGATCGCGCTGGCCGTCGCAAAAAATGTAAAGCTGGGACAAATGACTTCATCGCCTGGCTCAATGTCCAGTGCCATTAACGCCAATAGCAAAGCGTCACTGCCCGATGCACAGCCAACACCATAATCCGTACCTGACCAACGCGCACACTCAGCTTCAAGTTGCTGAACATCGGGACCAAATAAGAAACGTCCCGAATCAACCACATTCGTAATGGCTGCCAGGATCTCATTTCGGTGGGGAGCATTGCCTCGCGGCACATCAAGCAAAGGAACAGGGCGGGTTTCAGTCATCGATGATTGTCACTTTTCTTCAGTTTTCTGCAAAGAACACGCCATCGTGTCTCAAAATATCACGGACTCAGACCGCGACTTTACGGTCTAATTGTGTGGCAGAATAGACTGTTATCCGGATGCAGGGCAATATCAATTATCCACCCCCATCATGGCAAATCGTGCCGGCGCAAACTCCATAAGATGTCGTTTGGGTATCGAGCCGGTTTTAAGATAAACCGTAGATACGGTCTGCGTTATCGTGCAGTAATTTTTTCTGTTGCTCTCGCGGACGATTTGCAATCACCGCCTTCAACGCATGAACCCACTGGCGGTAACTGGCCACAATCCGACATACGGGCCAATCCCCGCCAAAGACAACTCGATCCGGACCAAATGTATCCAGACAGTGATTGATCAGCGGTGCCAGCATATCGGGCGTCCAGTGATCCTGAGGAGCACGCACCACAATACCTGATATTTTGCAGATGACATTGTCGCGTTTGGCCAATTCTGCCATGTCCTGCTTCCACTGTTCAGCCTTGTGCGTCGGTGCCTCCGCTGGATTTTTGAGGAATGCCTTGGGATCTCCATTACCACAATGATCAACAATAAACAGGGTGTCCGGTGCCTGATCGGCCAGTTTGGCTCCATCAGTCAACTCGGTAGGACGCATGCACAAATCAAAACTCATGCCCTGTTCACCTAACCGATGCATCGATTTTACAAATGTTTTTCCCAGACATAATCCCTGAGGTGTTGTCTCGGGGTGGAGTACCTGCCGTACCCCTTTGATGTAGGGGCTGTCTTTAAATTTACGGATGTACGGATCAAAACTGTCTTCATCCGGCCGACCGGATATCACGGCGGCTACCGTGGGATAACGGCTACTGCGTGATAAAGCAATCACATGTTCGGCTTCTCTGATTTGATCGGCAGGATCAACGTCCACTTCCATATAGACAGCTTTAACAAGATTTAATCCACGCGTGGCTGCATTGTAATCTTTTGTAATGTAACTGCGATTTAATATTTCCGGGGCACCGTTGATCCAGGGTGGCTGATAGCGGGTCAAATCCCACAGGTGCTGATGCGTATCGATCAGCGGAAGGATATCCTTGTTCCTGCCAAATGGACCCGCCTGAACAGCCGAACCCATTGCCGACAAAGCCGTTAATGCAACACCCTGTCGAATAAAACCACGCCTCGATGTCTCGTTCCGCATCTTGTTTTCTCCCTGAATGGCAATCTGGACTTACGCCCGAACCACAGACGTTCGATCCAACAAACCATTGAATCTATCCCGATATTCTTAAGTACATTTTCCATCGTAACTCATTTTTCAAAGGCATACCAAACTTAACCTAAAAAGAAATTTGGACAGAATCTGACCCAAACGATGATTTACTACGATACATACTATTAGGAGTACCGGACACCGTTGCGATTAGTCGATAGATTGCTTAGTACCGTTTTCCACTGCAAACTCCGTCTGAGGATGTACCATGCCACCCACGCAAACCCACAAACCGTATTATCTGGGTATGGGATGTGCGCTGTTGGCATTTCTCGTCGTCTGCTGGGTACGTACCTATGCCGTCCATTCGTCAGTAACGTTTCATGTGGCGGTTGGACTGGCTGCCCTGTTTCCGCTGCTCCGTCAACCTAAATCCCAATCCCGGGAATGGCTTTACCAACAGGGTTTTACCAAAGCCATCATCGGACTCTGGATCGGTGGAGGCGTCGTTTCCGCCGTAGCGTACCTGACCGTCATTCATCCGGTCGTCGGAGGCGTCGATTGGTTCTACTATCTGTGTTACAGTCGTGACGCCATCGGGGCCTACAGCCCTTCGAACAACATGTACAGCTATTTTCCAGGTGTCTATTGGTTCTGGACAACGGCCATGCAACTTGTCGGTTCCGACATCTCCTCATTGCAGTGTGTCTTTGTCGTTGCGTTGGCCGTCAACTGTCTACTCGTCGGAATCATCGTATGGCAACATACCCGCTGCAAACGCGTGGCAACCCTTGCCGGAATATGGACATTGATGTTGCTGAGTCGATTTGACGGTGTTCAGGGTGAATCTGAAATCATTGCCAATATTTTTTTTCTGACATGCCTCATCGCCTGGAAAGGCGTCTCCCTGAACCAGTGGAGCCGATGGAAATCGCTATTGCTTTTCGGACTTGGACTGGGATTGGCTGTCTACATGAAACAACAGGCCGGGTTACTCGCGTTGGGTGCGTTATGGTTTCTGGGAGAACAACGGCAACGCACACACCGTTGGGATATGCTGCTCACACTGCCTGCCTTCGCCGGACTGGCGCTGATCCTCTGTGTCCTCACCGCTGGCCGAGGACTTGACCCCTTATGGCTGGGTTTGTCGACCGCGACGGCGTATCCCAGTCAGGATTCCTGGTGGTTGAATCTGTATACCCAATTTCGCCACGATGAATCCTTTTGGATCGTCGCTGTGATCAGCGTGGGTTTGTTCCTGTATGGCCTATGCAAGAAAAATCCGGATCCGACATCCAATAGCACGCGGCTGATCGGATTTCTTATGCTGAGCGGTTTGGCAACACTCATCCAATTCAAAGCACGACCCTACCACCATTATTTACTGCTCACGATTCCTGCCGTCACCATCGGTAGCACCATCCTCTGGCACCAGCAACGTGACCGGCTTACCAACAGGTCTCTACAACGGTGCTTCCTCATCCTGATGGCCATGCTTCCGTTCTGCTGGGCAGAAGATTACCGTTGGGGTTATCATCCCACGCAGTGGCCGTCGGCCAAACAAGTTCAACCTCTATCCTCATGGCATCAACGTCATGACGTCCGGGATTATCTTGATCATCTGTCCGACAATTTACCCGCCTCGACGACACTTCTGGTCCTGCCGGGTCGTCACAACAGTCTGCATTATCTGCTGAACACACGAGCCGGATCGGATCAGGGCTATAGTTTCAATGAATCGGCTTATCAAAGTGATAAAACATGGCAGACTCTGATCACACAGGCAAACTCGGAATTTGTTCTCCTGCTGCATTCGGTTGTTTTGGATAAAACGGATCGCGAGTTATGGAATTCCAACCGGATTGAGCAGGCCCGGCGATTACTCAAAAACCATGGTTATATTCGAGTGAAACGTGCAAATCATGCCCTGCTGTTTCAACGCCGCCAATCTATCAAAGACCTGCCACCGGATGAGTCCTAGTCCCGAAGATCGCTTTCATCATCACCCGTTATTTGGATCAAAGACAATTGATCACCACTGCCCAGCTTGATGAATGTGGGCGTTACCTGGTCCAGCGACCGTTGGGGATGCCATTTTTGGAAATAGGCAGTCCAGACCGGGCTCAGCGGTTGTGATGTGCTGGCCGTACGCTGCAAACGGCGTAAAAAATACTGCGTGCTGTTTTGCTTCTGTCCCCAGCTTTGCAACATGTCGCTGCCGGAGGAATAGCCAAGCTCATGCAGAATGGCATCATAGCGTGGCGATCCAATCTGCCAGCCTGCTGGAATAAATCGTAGATTGGGGTTGGTGTTTATCCGCTGCAGCGGATGGCAACCCTCCCAGCCCGGCAGTGCTGCAGGAGACATGCGAAGCAAGGTGACCGGTTGTGGCAAATCGGTAAGCAGTGCCTCTGACTCGATATGGGCACTTCGTTTGGTTACGGCATCGTTCCATTGGTAACGCAATAATTCAAAACAATGCCAACCGCTTAATGCCAGCAAAATCAGAGCCAGCATCTGCATCGGATTGGCTTTTCCTGTCAACCAGGATGTCATCGTTGATTTGCCCTGATCCTGGATCTCGATAAACATAATCAATACCAATACCCCATAGAGTAATGAGGGCATGGTTACACGCGGGACCATACGAAAGAATACAAGAAAAATCAGAGGGGCCGTCAGCAGTAAGCACGCCCACAATTTACGCTGCAACAACTCATCGTGGAACCAATCGGATCCCCGAAATATCAGGATTGCCAGCAGCAGGGGAAAAAATGCATACAACAGCAGCGCATTGTCACGTAGGTGTCTCCAACCCTGCCGCATCGGGGATGAAGTGCTGGCCTCACCGGAGGCCGTTAAGAAACGCTCAAACGATTCAGGGTTGGCAAGTCGTTCATCGTGCAGCATCCAGTGATTCCGTATCAACTCATAATCCGCCACACTCCAGTCAGCCGCCGCCGCAACTTGTTGTAAAGCCCCACCTGTTCTGCCGCCGGGCATATCAAACAACTCAGCCCGCAAAGAATAAAACTCCATATATCGGGACCATTGAGGCGACTGAGTGGCCCGCTGAACACCCCGATCGATACCGATCAATGCCAGAACACAGATCAATGGATATGCGTGAGACCGCCACCATCGACCGTTAGCAAACAGGGCTAAAGGAGCCGCAAATACGAGACACAACAGTCCAAGTTTCCAACGCCATAATAATGCAAGCAGCAGCAAGAGACTTAAAAGTATCTGCCTTTGCCGTGTCGCCTGCTGATGTTTTAATTGTTGCAGCAGGAGTACCGAGAAAACTCCAAACTCCAACGTCAATGCGGCTTTGGTAAATGTCAAAGTTAATAACGAATAAAACGCAAAGGCCATCAGAAACGGAACCAGCATTGCCAGCCAGCGATGTTTAGCAAGTTGAGCGTTAAAGCAATAACCCAGCAGTGCCAGCCCCAGAGCTTGCGTGGCAACCAGCAGGATCCCATACCATGGAACCTGAGGGGCCAGTTGATACAGCTGGAAAAACACCCCATTCAGTGTGAACGTCAAAAACGGTACTTGCGGTGCCGGGTCAAAGCCATCATCTCCCGCCAGAATCATCTGAGCGCCAATGTCGTCTGAGACTTCGTACGTTACGGGCATGACCCAGGTAAAGGCAAATGCCATCACCAACCCAGCCAGCATCCAGAGCCAAAGCTCCACAGCTGACTTGCAATGGTCTTCCTGAACGATGGCTGGATCCTGGTTCAAGGTAAAGTCTCCACAACTTGAGGTCACGGCTCGTTTACGACATCCTCATCCGTCGTTCGTCTCACGACAAATCGAGGGCGTCCCCGGACCTCCTCCATGATTCGAATCACATATTCGCCAAGTAGCCCGATCGAACAAAGTGTGAGACCACCAAAAAAGATAACAAGTAATACAAGTGTCATGAAACCGGTATTCTCTTTGATGTGATCGGTTAGAAAATACTGACCAACATAAAACAGTCCAAGTCCTAAACTGGCCAGAGCAGCCACCAGGCCGATGGAACTGATGATTTTCAGCGGCATGGTGGAAACGCTAATCACATTGTCAATCATCAATGACATTAACCGTAAAATGCCGTAACCACTGTTCCCGGCAATACGTCGCTGATGCCTTACGGTTACACTCGTAATTCGATTGGTCGTCTGGAAGACCAGCGGATTGATGTTGGGATTGATCGTTGAATACATGCTGATTGCCTCGACCAGCGGCCGACGCATCGCACGAAAGGAGGTACTACGGATGCCTCGTGGTTTGTTGTAGATGATGCGAAACAGCCAATCCATCAAACCGCTTCCCATATTTCGCAGCAAATGATGCTTCTTGGAGTCAAAAGCAGCAAACACACAATCCACCGCTTCGTCATCAATCAATGCCTGGACGAGTTTTGGAATCTCCGCCGGCGGCTGTTGCAAATCATCATCCATCGTGACGATGATTTCCCCCTGAACTTGTTGTAACCCACACAACGTAGCCCGATATTGACCCGTATTAAATACCAGATCCATTCCCCGCACCTGATCGTCCATCGCAGCCAGCGACTGAATCACTTTCCAGGTCCCTTCCGGACAACAGTCGTTGACGAGAATCAGTTCATAATCAAGATTTGCATCCTCCATCGCTTCTTTTACTTCAGCCGCAAGTTGTGGCAGCCATTGGCTGCTGCGAAAACAGGGAACGACGATGGAAATCAGGGGCGTCTTCATACGGACCTCCATTCGGCCTGAGCGGATTCGCGAAACAAGGGAGGAAAATCCATTCCGCGAACCATTTCCAAACCGACTTGAGCTGAACCGGTCGTCAAGTCCGTGTTGGATTGGTCATATAAAAAGGAATCGATCATGATGGCTGGAAAATTGACCTGACCCTGAGCAAATAATAACGGCCGGAAAGCATTCCGGGCGTTGATTTCAGTCACCATCGCCTGACCTTCATGGTTTTCACGCAAATCCACCGCATAAATTCCATGCGGCCGAGGGTCTGCCAGTTCGACCGCCTGCATGGCTGTTTCATGAATTTGAGAACCATCAATTAACTGACAATGGGAGACGTTTCCGGTCACTCCGCTAATGGCAACCTGCTCCATAAAATATTTCAGTCGCTCACCCGTGGCAGCGGCAATCAGCTCACCCTCTTTCCAGACGGATGTCCAGTTTAAATTGCGTCCGGGCAGGTATTCATGAGCCAGCCAGACATCATCGCCGGCATCCCGACTCCGCCAGTATTCCATCCAGAACATGCCTTGCTCAGCGGTCGAAATGATAATACTGCCTCTTCCGCGCGGACCGACTGCACAACGCAACCAGACCGGGGAACCGAATTGTTCCAGGGCCCGTTGCAGATCTTCCGGGCCGTCAACCACCATCGTGCCCGCGGTTATCGCCGCGGACTGCAGGCGGTCATGAAGCACTTGTTTGCTTAAACATGCACGTAACCCATGTTGAGCGGGACACGACAGGGGAGTCGTGATTTGATCCCGCACGTCGTACAAAGCGGATAATTCGGGTTCCGTATTGATCAATGCCAGACTGACTCGCTCGGCTTCAAACAGCGATCGGATAACGGATGGATAACCGGGATCATCTCCACGCGGAATCAGGTGTACTTCATCACAATATGCCCGGGCAACCTGTTTTCCCCACGGGGAGACCTCCGTTCCAATGATCCGCTCGGTACGATTGGCCAGTTTCAGACAGCGCAGAACTTCCAAGCCAATCGATGATCCGCAAGCGGAGACAAGAATCGTTTTTTGATCGGTCATGAAGGTATCGATGAAAAGCAAAAACCGTAGGTAATGTGTCTATGGTAATACGATTTTCAGGAAGCAGAGTTCTATTATTCTTGTGCCTCTGGAAATAGAGGCATTGCCGAACCCGGAGTTCGGGCTCTGCGGATTAGACCGATTAGGAGGCGTTATGTTCAACCACACCTCATTTGAATCGGTAAGGATGTTGAACCTGCAAACACCGATCTGGAGCATCGCCCGGCTAGGACAAAAATGCATTAATCTCGTTAACCACACGTGCTTGCTGGTCTGGCTGCAGGTCCGGATAAATCGGTAATCGCAATAAACACCCACTGGTCGAATCCGTCACGGGCAACGTTTTCTGATTGCCCACAATTTCGACCCCCATTGGTGAAGAGTGCAACGGGACGTAATGAAACACCGCGTGAATCCCCTGTTCATTAAGCCACTTTAACAAACCGTTTCGAATTTCCCCGGTGGGCAGCACGATGTGAAATAAATGGTAATTACTTGTACAGGATTCGGGGATCACCGGCAGCGTTAACTTGCCCGACACGGCCAGAGGCTCCAACAGCTCTCGATATCGCTGGTACACACCCCGTCTCATTTCGGTGATGGTTGCGGCCGATTCCAGCTGACCCAGTAGAAAGGCGGCAGTCAATTCACTCGGCAGGTACGACGAACCCACATCAATCCAGGTGTACTTATCGACAGCCCCCTGAAGGAACTTGCTGCGGTTCGTACCCTTTTCACGTATCACCTCGGCCCGTTCGATCAGTGCAGGATCATTGATACACAGCGCTCCCCCTTCACCGCAGCTCACATTCTTCGTCTGGTGAAAACTGTAGGTTCCCAACTGGCCAATCGTTCCCAGTGCCCGGTCCTGATAAAACGCATTGACCCCCTGAGCTGCGTCTTCGATAACCTGCAGATCAAATTCATCCGCCAGACACATAATTGCATCCATATCACAGCTCACTCCGGCGTAATGTACCGGGATGATCGCCCGTGTATTGGGCGTAATGGCATCCCGAACGGCCGCAGGATCCAGATTAAGTGTCTGACTATCGATATCGACAAAAACCGGCTTCGCGCCCGCCCGAACCACGGCATTGGCTGTCGAAACA
>JAYZPA010000010.1:0-12886 GCA_036150515.1 Planctomycetota bacterium | reverse complement strand
GTCCGGATTCAAAACTCACAGGAAGCCCGACTTAGCAAACAAAACATCGCGGCCATCACCGCTACCGACGAAGAGACGGTAAAAATCTTCGCTAAGGATTTTCTACCCTCCAAAATCACGGGTCAGTCACAGATGCAGGCGACCTATCATTATGAAATACCGGAAGGCAAAAGCCGGTTGGAAATCATAAAAACATCCTCCAACAATACAGCCCTGCCCGGCGATGAACTGGAATTCACCATTACTTACAAAAACGTCGGCGATCAACCTGTAGGGAATGTCACAATTGTGGACCACCTGAGCCGACGACTGGTTTATCTGGAAGACAGTCAGAAATGTGAAGCGGATTCCGAGTTCAGTACGACGGAAACCAACCGCGAATCACAAATCATGCGGTGGGAAATCACAGCGCCACTGGAAGTGGGCCAGTCGGGGAAAATCACGTTCCGCTGTCGCGTTCGGTAAGCGGATTCCCACGAATCCCGCTTCCCCCTCTTTTTCCAGATTCAACCAGAGAACGTCCTGCGGTTGACCTCAAATTCGATGCGTTCCGTCAATTGTCCTCGGTCGCATCTCTCACAAAGCGGCCCTCCGCCAAACTCGCTATAATAGACGTTCCTTAAACCACCCTTCCCTCTTCAGGCGTCTATCCATGAAATCGTTCGTTTCCGTTCTGATTCTAAGCCTCCTCTACGCATCCTCGCTGGTCGGTCAGGAGACCGAACCGGACACATCCCGCGGTGATGCAATGATTGCTAAGTATTTTCAGCAGCAGACCACGCAGATCGAAGAGCGTTTCCTGGCCGGAATCCATTCGGCGGAAGATTGGTACGCGCAGCGCGAAAAACACGTCACACAACTCAAAGAGATGTTAGGGCTGCAGCCTTTTCCTGAACGAACTGCTTTGAAACCGGTGATCACCGGCGTCACCAAACATCCGGAGTTTCGAGTCGAGAATCTGCACTTTCAGTCCCGACCCGGGCTTTATGTGACGGGCAATTTGTACGTCCCCAACGACGTGGATGACCGGTTGCCAGCCATCCTGTACGTATGCGGTCATGGGCAGGTCAAAATTGACGGGGTCGCCTACGGTGCCAAAGCCCACTATCAGCACCACGGTGCCTGGTTCGCTCGCAATGGATACGTTTGTCTGACCATCGACACACTGCAACTAGGTGAAATCGAAGGGATCCACCACGGAACCTATCGCTACGATAAATGGTGGTGGCTCAACCGCGGATACACACCGGCAGGCGTGGAAGCCTGGAACTGCATCCGGGCTCTGGACTATCTGCAATCCCGTGAAGAAGTCGACGGAGAGCGACTGGGCGTTACCGGTCGCAGCGGCGGCGGCGCCTACAGCTGGTGGATCGCAGCATTAGATGAGCGTATTAAAGTCGCCGTACCGGTCGCCGGCACCACCGACCTCCGTAATCATGTGGTTGATGGCACGGTGGAAGGACACTGTGACTGCATGTTTATGGTTAATACCTACCAATGGGACTATCCCATGGTAGCGGCTCTGATGGCCCCCCGACCATTGTTACTGAGTAATACGGATAACGACCGCATCTTTCCACTCGACGGCGTCTACCGCACCTACAATCAGGTTCGTCAGGTTTACGAGATGCTGGGGGCCAGCGATAAATTTTCACTGCATATTACCTCCGGTCCCCATAAAGACACTCAGGAATTACGCGTCCATGCATTTCGCTGGTTTAATTACTATCTGCAGGACGGCAAGACCGACCTGCTGAGAACGCAGGCGGACAAATTATTTGAACCTCAACAACTCAAGGTGTTTGAGACACTTCCAGAGGACCAGAAAAATACCCAAATCTCTGAGTCCTTTGTACCCCGCGCTGCAGCACCGGCGGAAATAACATCGCAGGAACAACTCACCGAACTAACCCAGTCCATGAAAGATACGCTGCTTAGCAAGAGTTTTGCAGCATGGCCGGACAGGCCCATCGACCTGAAGGTCAAGCGGGTCAGTGAATCCTATGCGGAAGGACTGGTGATGACCTGTTATACGTTTCAAAGCCAACAGGCCATCGAACTGAACCTGTACATACTGCACGATAAAACCGTCGAACATCCCAAAGAAATTGTCTTGCACGTTCTCGACCAAGCGTCCTGGCTGGAATTTCTGGCTCGCAATCGCGATGCATTTGGTGATCGTGATGTCCTGCGCGACCAGTCTTTTCCGTCCGTCGCGACCAGATTGCCGGAGCCAATGTCCCGTGACCCGTTTGAAAAAATCCGTCAGGATTTACTGGCCCAGTCACACGCCTATGCTTATGTGGCCCCACGCGGAGTCGGTCCCACCCTGTGGGATACGTCCCCTAAAAAACAAATCCAGCATCAAAGGCGATTCTACCTGTTAGGGCAATCACTTGAAGCAATGCAAGTCTGGGATGTGCGCCGTAGTATTCAGGCCATCGCCGGCATACCGGGTAACCAGTCCAGCACCCTGTCGTTGGCCAGTCAGCACCGAATGGCCGGCGTGGCACTTTATGCCGCCTTGTTCCAACAGGAAGTCAAACAACTCCATCTAACGGGGTTATCTGGTTCTCATGATCAGGGGCCCTTTTTCCTTAACATCAGTCGGTATTACGATATTCCTCAGGTCACCCTTGCTGTCGCCGGGCAATCCCGATTGGAACTGGATCAGGTTGATTCAAAAGCATTCAACTATACCACCGCCAGTGCACGACATTTGAACTGGGCCAAACCCCGACTGGTTATTAGAGATAGAAACATCGATCCCTAATCCATGTTGTGGCTGAACGTGAGTCCACTGGCGGGTCCATTTCAGGGCGATTATAATCCGACAAAAAGAATGCAATCATAATTTTTCCAGTCTCTTTAGATCGGCCCCGGCCATGGCATCCTGGATTTCACAACGCAGTCACGCAATTGACAGCAGCGGTATTCGAAAAGTATTCGATCTGGCGCGTTCTTTGAAGGATCCGATCAACCTCTCCATCGGGCAACCGGATTTTGATGTCCCTGAATCCGTAAAACAGGCTTGCGTGGATGCGATTCATGACGGCCACAATGGATACACACCCACGCAGGGGTTACCGGCGCTGCGGGAAAAGCTGCAGCAGGACGTGGACTTGCAATACCAGCATGACGATCGGGCCGTGTTTGTCAGTAGCGGGACCAGCGGCGGATTGGTTCTGGCGATGCAGGCAATGGTCAATCCAGGTGATGAAGTCATCATGTTTGATCCGTTTTTTGTGATGTACGAACCGCTCGTCCGGTTGGTGGGCGGCCACCCTGTACTGATTAACACGTACCCTGATTTTCACATTGATTTAGATCGGGTCGCTGCCGCCATTACTCCCCGCACCAAATTGATCCTGCTCAATAGCCCATCCAACCCTACCGGATACGTTGCCACGGCTGAGGAAGTGGAAGGCCTGAGCCGCATTTGTGAAAAACACAACATTGCCTTGGTATCCGATGAAATCTACCGGCCGTTCACCTACGAGGGTCGCTTTGTAAGTCCTGCTGAATATAACCCGGATACGATCGTGATTGACGGCTTTTCTAAAAGTCATGCCATGACGGGTTGGCGTTTGGGAGTGGTTCATGGTCCATCGGAGGTGATCGATGCGATGGTCAAAATCCAGCAGTATAGCTTCGTATGTGCACCCCAGCCTGTTCAGTGGGCGGGTCTGGCGGCATTGCAGACGGATATCCGCCAACACGTTATGCAATACAAACAAAAACGGGACCGCATGATTGCTGCATTAAGTGAAAAATACCCGATCGTCTCGCCGGGAGGCGCGTTTTATATTTTCCCACAAGTTCCCGAGGGCACCGCAACGGATTTCACGTCTCGTGCAATCGAAAACAACCTACTCGTTATTCCCGGTAACATTTTCAGCGAGCAGGACAGCCATTTTCGTATTTCCTATGCGGCCAGTGATGAGACACTGCA
Organism: Planctomycetota bacterium; assembly: GCA_036150515.1. GTDB lineage: Bacteria > Planctomycetota > Planctomycetia > Pirellulales > Pirellulaceae > UBA721. The sequence goes on along the minus strand of JAYZPA010000010.1, from coordinate 8,934 downwards.
ACGAGGTATCGAAGTCCTGCTGAAGCTGGCCTGAGCATCGCCGTGGCTTGATTCCTGGCCATACGGCGCGATAATACAGCGTATACCGATTATCCGCTTTTCTCACTCGGAGCAACCAATATGGATATACTAGCAACTCCCGCTGCACGGGCTGTTCTGGCTATAACGGTTCTCGCAATCCTAACTACCATTGCCTACTATGTTGTGAGAAACTATCGGGATCGCATCGATCAAGACATACCAGGCCCGGATGATCACCTGGACAATTTCCAGGAAATTCATACCAAAGGTGACATTTCGGACGCAGAATTCCGAACTATAGAGACAGTGTTGGAAGAACGGCTGCAAGAACAGCATTCCGATGCGGATCAGGAACCCCAAATCGAAGATGAACCGCCCTCTGAAGAGCGTTAGTCCGGACGGGTTCCGATTAGCATGATTGCAACGGTTGACCTGCCTCTGGCGGAATCAACAGCAGATCAATCCAACATCACAATGAAAAGCTCTGGTCTGGGAGATCAGCGATGTATTATATGAAATATACGCGTCAATAAGTCATGGATGGTAATTGACCACACGTACTTTCCTGGAAGAGCTGAACGACACCATCTGATGTTTTCCGTCATGGACTACTCGATACGAAAGACAGCATCTTTCAGGAATTACACCTGAACCCATTCATCCACTCGCAACCTATTCGTTCAACTGAAGAAAACCTTCATGAACACCTCACCAGATATCTGGTCGTGTAAGTTTAGGAGAGTGTGATGCACAAGGAGTTGTCATGTCATCCGGAAAAGACGGGGGAAGCCACAAGGTTGGTACTCCCTCCAAAAAAAATGCATTCTGTTCATTCTGTCGCAAAAGCTATCGCGATGTAGGACCTTTGGTCGAAGGACCGGGTGATGTCTATATCTGCGGCGAGTGCATTGAACTCTGCTCATCCATTATTGATTCAGAAAACCGCCGTCGGGAAAGTGACAACCAGAAGTTCACTGAGATCCCTTCGCCCCGGGAAATCGCCGAACGCATGAACGAATATGTGATTGGCCAGGAAGCAGCCAAAAAAGTACTCGCGGTCGCAGTACATAATCACTACAAAAGGCTGAATCATGAGTGGTCTGAATCCAGCGTGGAAATCGAGAAATCGAATATCCTGATGGTCGGGCCCACCGGTTCGGGAAAAACCCTGCTCGCCCGAACACTGGCGCGCGTTCTGAATGTACCCTTTGCCATCGGGGATGCCACCACGTTGACCGAATCCGGTTATGTCGGTGAAGATGTTGAAAATCTGTTGCTGAAGTTATTACACGCAGCCGATTTCGATGTTGAATCAGCCCAGCGCGGGATCATCTTTATCGATGAACTTGATAAGATTGGAAAAACATCGCAGAACGTTTCGATTACCCGGGATGTGTCCGGTGAAGGTGTACAGCAGGCCTTATTGAAAATGCTGGAAGGAACGACGTGTAATGTTCCGCCTCAGGGTGGACGAAAACACCCGGAACAGCAGTACATTCCGGTTGATACATCCAATATTCTGTTCATCTGTGGTGGTACGTTCGTCGGTGTGGATAACATCATCCGCAAACGACTTGGTAACCAAACCCTTGGGTTTGGACAGCAGGTTGGCTATCGCGAAGAAGCGGACATACAGGAACTGCTGCCTCAGGTTAATTCGGACGACATCCTCGAATATGGACTGATTCCCGAATTGATTGGACGGCTCCCCGTCGTGACGTCGCTGTCACCGCTGGACGAAGATGGCCTGTTACGGGTTCTGACTGAGCCCAAGAACGCTCTGCTTCGCCAATATGAAAGTCTCTTTCAAATGGAAGACTGCGAGCTGAAATTTACCGAGGAAGCTGCCCGGGCAATCGCCCGCCGCGCACTGGAAAAGGGAACGGGCGCACGAGGCCTGCGATCGATTACCGAAGAAGTTATGTTGGATATCATGTACGAGCTGCCCGAACGTAAGGGGTCGGGATCGTATACCATCGATATGGACATTCTCTCCGGTAAAAAGAACATCTTCCCGAAAAAGGCGCCCTCGAAAAAGAGTGCCTGAGTCGCGATATCACCTGCGATAAGTAAAAAAGAGCCGGTCCATTCCTTCTTGAATTGGACCGGCCTTTTTTATTCGGTTTACCGGCACCGGTCCATTTCATCCCAACGCCTACGATATTTAACATTCAGCTGTTATATTGAGTTTATCACCACTTCCCATCCTGTAATCCCGATCCTGTGAGAACCAGTTCTATGAGTGCCCACGAAAATTTAACCCGTATCATGGACAGCGGCATTGTGGCAGTGATCCGTGCGGATTCCGGAGACGTCCTGGCAGACGTTGCCGAAGCACTGGTCGCCGGCGGTGTGGATGTCATGGAAGTTACGTTTACCGTCCCCAATGCCATCGAAGTGATTCAGGAAGTGAAACGCCGTGTTGGTGACCAGATTCTGCTGGGGGCAGGTACCGTTCTGGATACCGAGACAGCCCGGGCAGCTATTCTGGCCGGTGCTGAGTTTATTGTCTCTCCGGCAACGAACACGGACGTCATTCAACTCTGTCGCCGTTATGACAAAATCATCACGCCAGGCGTGTTTACGCCCACCGAAGCCATCACGGCGTGGGAAGCGGGTGCGGATATTCTTAAAGTATTTCCGGCAGATATTGGTGGTCCGGCACATCTCAAAGCGCTCCGGGGGCCTCTGCCACAATGCCGACTGATGCCTACCGGCGGAGTCGACCTGAATACCGCAGCTGATTTTCTGCGTGCCGGGGCGGTCGCATTGGGTGTCGGCGGAGCGTTGGTCGAAAACGCCACCGTAGAGGCGGGGGATTTTGCCAGAATTGAATCACTGGCTCGGCAATATAAACAAATTGTCGCCGACACGCGTGCCGAGTAATACGGCGATGGCGGCGGTACCCGCAGCAATTCAGCTCGATTGCGGTGATTCGACCCGCAGGCACGCATGAGAACCCGCTTTCGGAGCCCGTTTTAAGCCGTTTTTTCATTCAGTCCATCCCCTGACGACTCCGATATTAATAACAGCTTGCGCGGTCGGCGCAACGGTTGGTGGGGGAGGATCTATTGTGACAAACCGTCTATGGAAACAACTGACTTGCTGGGCATGGATAGCCATCGCGGTGCCGGTTTGCGCTCAGCAGCCTAAACTCTACACGACCCGCACTCCGGGATTTGATATTCCCTATACGCTCAACGCAGCAACGGATACCATCACGCTGTATATCTCCACCAACTTAGGCAAACGCTGGACCGTGGTTGCGCAGCATGATGCTCAGCAAACGTTGTTTCGTTTTGAAGCACCGCGGGACGGGGAATATTGGTTTTGCTCCAGGCTCAATCAGCCAACCCAGAACGGGAGACCCGTTGTCCCAACCGACCTGCAACCGGAGCTGCGAATCTATGTGGACACCAAGCAACCGGGTATCGATCTTCAAACCAGTTTAACCACGGCGGGTGAAGTTGTCATAAGCTGTCAGGTTACCGACGTGACGGTGATGGCCAATCAGGTTGCGGCAGAGATCCAGCCGGCACCCGGTTTACCATGGCATCCTTTTCCATTATCCGGGCCACCAAAGCAGACTGCCAAAGCCGTGGTCCAGCTCGATGGCCGATGGCAACCTCCGCCGGAAAGTCGGGTGGCGATGGTGCGCATCAAAGCACTGGATGGTGCAGGTAATCTGTCCATTGCCGAACGGCGTATCTTCTTTCCACCCTCCACCCTGCGTCGTCCGCAATCCTACGTGCCACTGGCCAATCCCTATACGCGTCCCCTGCCCCATCAGGGCGCCATTCGCTGGCCTGCCGACACAGGGCCACCTCAGGTTGGCGATGCTCCAGCACCAGCGCCTCGGGCCAACGTTGAGGAAGCTCCGGTTGCGGAAGCTCAGGAAAACTCAGTCACGGCCGCCAAACCCATTGTTAACGGTCCGGCAATCGATGCCGTCGTCCATCACGTCAACCGAAGTCGTTTTAAGCTGGAATACAGCCTGACCACCCCTGCACGAGATACTCAGCAGGTGCAACTGTGGGCAACCGAAGACGGAGGTCAAACCTGGGGGTTATGGGGTACGGATCAGGATCGTCAGAGTCCTTTGGATGTCGAGATTCAACGCGACGGCCTGATCGGTTTTGTCACACTCATCGGCGACCAGGATACCGGCAATAAGAATCAACCCACGTCGGGTACCAATGCAGATATCTGGGTTCACGTGGACCGGGTGAAGCCAATGCTGAGGCTGGGCGACGTTCAGCGCAGCGTCGAGGCAGGCTTCCCGGAAATTCTCATTAAATGGGAAGCGACCGATGACAATTTTTCCGGCCGTCCGATTCGCCTCCGTTACAGTCAATCTCAACAGGGACCCTGGACGGAAATCTCCAATTCCGTACCCAATGCCGGTTTCTACCGCTGGCGACTTGACCCCAATGCCACGGGAAACTGGTTCATCCAGGTGGAAGCCGTCGACCGGGCTGGGAATCGGATTTCTGCGGTTGCCGCGGAACCGCTCCAGTAGCGAAAGATGCCCCTTTCGACATCTAAACGTCCGAGGATCCAAGTCGTGCCGCCTGAAAAGGGGACAAATCGAAGCGATCATCCTTCCCTAACGCCCTGTCCGCCAGAATTTCTCCCAGTGCCGAGGCGAATTTGAACCCATGACCTGAAAGACCAGCCGCATAGACGATTCGGTCATCGGCAGCAGCTCGATCAATCACGAAATGACTGTCCGCGGTTACGGTATACATACAAACCGCATGCGCCGTTGCCTGAGAACTTACCCGGGGCAGGTGATCCTGTAAAAACCCCTGAACTTCGTTGCGTTCCGTCTCATCGACTTCCCGATCCACGACGAGCGGATCCTGAATTTCCTGACCACCGGTATGCCGGGCGACTTTAAGCCCCCGTTCGTCGGTACTGGGAAATCCGTAATAGAAACCGTCCGCACGTTCCATCATAAAGCTGGGACAGCCTGCCCGGTGGGAATACAAATCAGCATCCGCTGCGAACCAGTGTAATGGTTTTCGCAGAATCTGAAGATGTCCCCGTAATTCGGGAAGCAAATCAGCAGCCCAGGCTCCGACAGTCATCACGATGGCGTCGGCAGTAAAACGTGCACGGTCGGTATGCACCACCAGAACATCCTGACCGGTTTCAATTTCCCGGATCGCATGTCCAATAAAGAGTTCCGCACCGGCCCACTGTGCTTTTTCAATGTGAGCGGCAATCGCATGCTCCACCAGCAGAAAACCACCACGTTGTTCAAAGATCACCTCATGATCCCCGTGGAATTGGAATTGAGGCCAGCGTTGTTGGGCTGTTTGGATGTCCATCCGTTCAATCGGCAGCTGATGGATCTCGCTGCTGGTCAATACACCGGGGATCAGTTCACCGTCCGCAGGCCCCGCTTCAAGGATGCCGGTTTCATAGTATAACTGCCGGCCATGTTCTTCCTGCAGCTTTTCCCATAATTCAAAAGCGCGCTGTACGATCGGCACGTAGCTCGGATGTTCAAAATAACTCTGACGAATCAAACGCGTATGGCCATGGGAACTCCCCTGATCATGAGCCACCGAAAAGCGATCGATGCCGGCAACACGCTGACCCTGTTGGGCCAGATGATACAGGCAGGCGCTGCCGATCCCGCCGGTTCCAAGCACGAGTGTGTCAAAATGAAGTTGATTGGCCATGCGGGTTCAACGGGCTAGGCACTTTTCCCAGTGCGGAACGACTTATCCATGTACATCATCAGTTTCTCCAGCGGAATCCCCGACTGGGAAAATTGATTTTTCATATCCAGATCCGCTTCCAGCAGCCATCGCAGAATTTGGCCGGTGCGTTCCCGTCGCAGTTGGCAAAGATGTTCGATGGTTTTTTTCCCCTGAAAATGAAAACTATTGCCGAGCACTTCCCGGGTCGCCTGTTCCAGTGCCTGCATGATAGGTGTGCCCTGTTTCTCAAGTCGTTCAGCAATGCGGGTGATGGTCACATAACGCCTCAGGGCCCAGGAAACCCCGCCGAACATCTTTTGAACCGCTTCGCCTTCGGCACGCAGGTGCTGCAATTCCAGTAATGCAGCGGCCCCCTGCCCGGCCGCCGCCACATCGGTCATATAAAATGTAGACTGGGATTTCCAGCCACCGATGTACTCCTGGATCTGTCCGGCAGTGGGTTGGGTATCCGGTTCCAGATAGAGCATTAGTTTGGCGCAATTCATCATCACCAGACCGATGCTGAACTGGGAAAGATCTAACAGGAGCGCCGCAAGATTCCGATCGAGGATGAGTTGATATTCGCTCCCCATCCAGTCGATGATCCACTGGATGGTGAGATCATAGAGCGCGTATTCATCTTTGCGTACGGGAGCTGCGGCAGGGGTACGGCAGTCAATGACGCCTCCCAGCGCGTTGGTCTTTTTTGCAAGGTTCGTATTTCCCGGAAAGGAGGCTGCTTCCAGAATCAGTAATCCGGGATGAGATTCCCGATCGACGTAATTTTCCAGTTTGGACCGGTATTCCTTAATAAATCGGTCGGCGTTATTCACGCCTGCCAGCCGCGGACCACTGCCGCCGAACAGGGTAACCGTACTGACTTCATCGATGACCTCGGCCCATGCGGCCCGCTCGTCAAACCAGCGAATATCTTCATCCTGATCGGACTCCAGCGGATCCGTACCGGCAGGCAGCTGAGCGCGAATGGTTTTTAATGCGAGTTGTTGCAGGAAATAATCAGTCCCAACAATCACACACAATCCGGATTGCGGCAGCGCCGCGGGGTTGGCGAGCAGGGAAAACAGGTGGTTTGCAGGTCGAGCCGGTTTTTGTTTGGACATGATGTTACTATGATGGCAAACCAAGTGGGGTGCTGTCAATTCAGGCAGCGTCTTACCTTGACAATACGCCGATTGCAGGCAAGACTGAAACTTCCCCCTGACCGCTGATCGTAATCCGATTTCATCGGCATGGGCTAAGTCGCGAATGGGTTCCGGCCATGGCGACGCTACCGAAAAACCATGGCCCCCTTCGTCTAGTGGCCCAGGACGCTGATCTTTCCGATCAGAAACAGAGGTTCGAATCCTTTAGGGGGTACTCGATGGTTGTCGGGTCGACGCACCCTCCCGCATAGTCGGGAATTGTAGTGCATTGTGAATCTGTGAAATCTTTGAGCGACCCTGTGCGAGACCGTTCTGTGCGGTACTGCACACTCTGACGCACACTCTGTTGTCGTGCCAAAACACCATATCCCCTACCCCACCACCGGGCCGCCGGGCAAGGAAACCGGGAGGGCAGAATCCTACTCGTCGTCCGGCCTGCTAGGGCTACGTACAAGGCTAACTTCGGACGGCATCACGGATCTGCTGTAACAACTGAATCACCCTGCCAATAGAAACGATCGACAACGCCCCACCTAATAAATATCCGCATGTATACCAGTCAGCGCCGTTTTCAGAATTACTCAACATCAATCCAACACAAGCAATACATACAACCAACAACGCCGCCAACAAGTAGTAAATCTGAGGCAACGTTGATAAGAACACATCACTATTCGGAAAACGTTTGAAATACATAGGAAAGACATACCAGAACAGGCAAAAAACAATAGCGAATGTAAACACAATCACCAACCACTCCATAATACACCTCCATTTAACACAGGAACAAACACATAGACCATTTCAAACGTGACCTCCCAGAGGCCACCTTCGACCAACTTACCAAATCACAACACGAAGTGCTTGGTTAGACCCCCACCACCCCGCCGCCGGGCATGGAAATAGGGGGGGGCTACTCGTCGGTAGCGGGTTCGTCCGCTGGGGGTACAGAATCAGGGGAGTCTGAGTCTCCAGATGGTGAAGATTGATTTTCCAATTCCCGAATCGCCCGTTTGGCATACCGGGTAAGCATGAAAATAAAATAGATTGGAAACATCTCCCATAGCATAACAAGAACATCTTCATGCGTTCCCATTCGCCAGCCAGCCCCCAAACCCACGAAAGCCATAGCTATTAAGCTCGACGCAACCACACCCTGCTTTAACCTTGATAATTTATCCATAATGAGGATCCTATTCAAATACAGTCCTTGTCACTATTGCCCCGTATTACTTACTCACCCCTAAGATTGCCATGGGCTCCTAGAACCGGACAACCATTGCGTAGAATTGTGCGGAAAAACGCTAGGTCACACAAGAGAAGAACGAATACACCCCACCAACCCCTGCTCATGTGTTCGTAGTTCCGTGACCACGCACTGCTGATCCTCGCTCTCAAGCCTCGTGATCTTTGCCGAGAGTGCCTCTGCAACTTCCCCACGAAACAGCTCTGCACTGGCAATCAATAGCGACAGCCAAGAACGCACCTGTGCCGAACTGCTCCTCTGATGCGCATACGCAACCAACTGTAGCCCCTCAGACGACGTCTCATAGGCACGACACGCAGATAGAACACACAACACATACCAGAGATCCGCTAGGGACGGTTCCCCTGGTTCAACGGTACTGACGTCTGCCGGTGGAAAGTCACAGGCACTGAGCCAGTGAGCCGCTTCGTCATCAGCATCAAACGGTGGATACGCCTCTAGCATCTTCTCCCAGGCACCTCTGTTGGCTTCCTTACGTGTCATGCCCTCCCCTCGCAGATGTTCACGCACTTCTTCACGGTAAAGGGACGCTTCGTTCCATAGGCCTTCACTCTGTAATCGCTTAGTAGCGACGATCTTACTTTCATTCATATTGGTGTTCCATTTCGTTTTTTGATGCGCGACCCTCAGTGGCTATATACATGGGACTCCAAGGAGGGGATGGGGGGTCTGGATCGGATTTCCAGCGGATACAAAGCGGGGGGGGTGGTCGATTTAATTTCAACTCTTATTATTCTTGATATGCTTTAAGATTTTAAATAAAAGATCAGGT
>JAYZPA010000009.1:0-9940 GCA_036150515.1 Planctomycetota bacterium | reverse complement strand
TGGTGTCATTCTACGAAAACAGCAGGTAATGTGTATTGATTAGTTTCGGCAGCTTTTCGGGTGGTTATCAAGATTATTTTATTTGCCGGATCATCTGGATCTTCTGTAATGAGCCAGATGAGTTTTTGGTTGGGCATGGTGGGTGAAGTAACCGTGGGATCCGGATTCGCTTTCATGACGATTCCCGTTAGAACTTCGGCCAGCGGTTTGTCTTTCATTAAAAAGTCACGAATGGCCTGATTTCGGGTGATTCCGTCTGCCATCAGGTCACCGCCAGCGATTTGGATATCGAATTTAAAGGGGAGTCCCCGCAGGGTACTGCGGACTTCATTAGCGATATCGGCAATTGCCAGATTGAGATCCTGTTGCGGAATATCAACACTGAAAGGATATTCCAGCACCTGCATCAGATTCATAGGTTTTTGAGGACCGTTGGTGGTTGCGACATTTACGGCACCTGGTTCCGATGCGATGCTGAGTTCACTGGCGAGCAACAGATTGGAAGTTGCTTGTACGGGTAAAGCGATATTCAGAACAGGCGTATCTCCTTCAATTTGAACTCGTGTTTGTTCGTGCAGGTAGGCGACCATCAAGGGGAACCGGAAAGCGAGTGCTCTCCAGTAGATGGAAGGATTTAACAAAACCATATGAGATTCGATTTTGTCGTGCAGTTGGCCCATGCGTTCCTTGAGTTGGGTAACCAATTCTCTTTTGTCGAAGGTCAGACCGGCGGTCAACCTGGCTTCGACATAGAGAACATCGCCCACATGCAGGCTGACCATGGCGGCTTCAAGGCCGTCACCGAGGAGCCACTGTAGTGGTTGTCGGACTTTGCTTGCCTCCCCAAAATAAAACGCATGTCCATCACGAAATAACGTCGTGGACAGAAAACTGGGAGCGAACAGGAGCGTCACATGTTGGTCACGATCAGATTGTTTGACAAGTTGAGATAACGTTCGTCGGATTAAGGGAGGGCTGCCGTCAAGTTCCAGTGTATCGGTTAAAGCGGTTTTGGTGCCCATCACAAATAAACCGGGTGAATCTGGCACGATAAAGTTCCATCCACTCCCCTGATAAACCGTTCCGTGCTCCGTTTCCTCCGGCACAGGGTTTCCTAGTGTCGCGAGAATTTCTTCTTGGGTACTCTGTGCTATAAGACGTACAACAATCGTCGGTGAGGGAAATGCGCCTTCCTGCTCACTCCAGGAAAAGACGAGTTCGCGAATTTCGGTTAATTTAAATCCGGTCGTGGATTCCCAATCCGATAAATGCTGTAGGAAGTTAGGCCCCAGTGATTGCAGGACATCCGGACCCACGGGAGTATTTAAAAGATCCGCTATTTGAACAACCATGAATAGCTGCCCGGCGGGGGGTGACCAGCTCAAATCAACGGCATCACCTGAGGTTGGCGATTGCCAGAGCGTCTCGCCATCGTCTGAAACCAGTTGAGTGCCCTCAGATTCGGGAGGTTCACTGGGGGGCTTGTTTTCTCCGGGATCCGTTGCCGGATTGTCCGGACCTTTTGGCTTCACATCGGTTAGCTGTGTGGGTGTCTTTTCGTCGGGATCCTGCGGGGGGTTATCCATGGGTTGGTTGAGGATAATGATAAGAACGAGCATTCCTATGAGTCCTGCTGCCACCCCACCCCAAAGCATTGGGTTCATCCAGGGTGATGTATTTCGACGTCGCCGACGAATGGACGTCGTGGATTTTTGGGGACGGGCCGTTGTTTTCGCTGCGGGTGTTGTCTGAGTCGTTGGAGACGACGTGACCGGGGGAGGTACGGGGGTCGCGTGTTCTGAGACCGGAGGTTTCGAAGTGGATTTGACGGTAGGGGGTTCTGATTGGGGAGGTGGGGGCAAAGGCCCGATATTTAAAATGGTACTTTCTGCTGTAATGGCAGCTTCAAAATCGATCGAGGAATTTGAACGCACCGGTTTTTCGGTCACGGGTTGTTGTTTGTCAGGAAGAACGAGTGCCAGTTTGTCCGCAACTTCACTTGCCGATTGATACCGGGTGGCTGCCTGTTTGGACATCAAATAATTGATGAGCTGTCGCATGGGTTCGGTGATCCCGAAGGCAGTGAGGTCGTCGATAGGATCGTTTGCATGTCTTAATAGCGTGTCCCTGATCCCGCCGCCTGGAAAAGGCTGGATTCCGGTCAGCATATAATAGAGGACGGCACCGAGGCTGTAGATGTCACTCGAGGCATTTGGATACATCGCAGTCAATTGCAATTCCGGAGCCATATAGTCAGCGGCAAAAACCAGCTGAGGGTTGTTTTCATCGGATGGAAGTTTCAGAGGTCGTTGGATCTGATCAAAGTAGGGCAACAGACGAACCTGGTTATTCTGGTCCAGCCAGATGCTTTTCGGTGTTAGATGCCCGTACACCAAGTCACGTTGATGCAACTGTTGTAGAGCCTGGGCAACCTGCCAACCAATATTACAGGCAGTCATTTCGTCAAGACGTGCTGTAGATTTCATTTTGTCCGCAAGTGACTGTAAGGTCGGTTTGCGGGTGATTTCGTCCTGAAGAACGACAAAGCGATAAGTGGATTCACTTACCATATCAAAAACGCGCCAAATCAGGGGTTCCCGTATTGCTGCGTAAGCTTTGACATGATTCGTAATTTGTTGAAGGTGAACTGGCTGTTGACATTCGTCCCCGGTCAGAAAGTGAAGGATGACAGGATGTTGTGTTTTTCGGTGAAGTGCCTGAAACCATCCTTTCAACGGTCCATCGGTAAAGCGATTCAGGACTCGATAACGCCCGAAGTCAAAGGGACCCTGACGGCCTTTGAGCAAGACTTTGGATTGATAGGTTGTGATGGCCTCACGCTTGACTAACCACTTGGCTGCGTGCTTAGCACGGTTAGAGGAAGTTCCCGTTTCCTGTTGGTAGACTTGTTTCAGGGAGGAGACATCCTCAGTATCCAGCAGGTTACTATTCTGAAGTGTTTGCCAAAAATCGTGTTCGGTTGTCATAAGGAAGCACTCAGTATTGGGACCCAGTACCGGTCAAAGTACGAGATTGATCTAGGACTTCTTTGATCGTATTCTGCAAAATCTCGCATGCGACATCAATTTGTTCAGAGGAAACATCGAGATGGGTCACCATCCGTATTCGTTGATTCCCGAGAGCCAGACAGCGAACCTGTTGCGATTCCAGTTCCGCAGCCAGAGCGGCAGCGGTGCCGATTTGAGGAGAAATGTCAAACAGGACAATATTTGTTTCCGCACGGTCGCCAACTAATTCCAATCCATCGGTTTCACGGACAGCATTCGCAAGTCGCTCAGCGTGTTCGTGATCTTTTTGTAGTTCGCCAACCTGCTGATCGAGTGCGTATAATGCGCCCCCGGCGATGATGCCTGCTTGACGCATCCCCCCGCCAAACGCTTTTCGGTGCCGTCGGGCTTCGGCGATCAATTCGACGGATCCACATAATGCGGATCCGACAGGAGCTCCAAGACCTTTGCTAAAACAGATGGAAACCGTATCAAAATGCTGAGCCCATTGGTCGGCTGAAATACCGGTTGCTGTGACGGCATTGAATAGTCGTGCGCCGTCTAAATGTGTGGCTAAGCCATGATCATGAGCCCATTGGCAAATTGCTTCCACGTGTTCATAGGGCTGAACACGGCCTCCGCCCCGGTTATGTGTGTTTTCCAGGCAAACCAGACGGGTACGGGAAAAATGTTCGTTGTCCGCTTTAATGCAATCGGTAAATTGTTCCGGCGTCAGGATACCGTTATCCCCCTGCAATAACTGAGCGGCTAAACCACTGAGGGATGCGTAGGCTGCTTGTTCATAGCTATAAATATGACACGTTGCTTCGCAGATGAATTCGTCGCCCGGCCGGCAATGCAACCGCAAACCGATCTGATTGGTCATCGTTCCCGAGGGCATAAACAAGGCTGCCTGCTTGCCCGTCATTTCTGCGATGCGGGATTGCAAAGCAGCGACTGTCGGATCAACGTCGATTACATCATCATCTACCTCGGCATGGAGCATTGCTTCCCGCATCGCCGGGGATGGTTTGGTCACTGTATCACTTCGTAGATCAATCGGATCTGTCATGGATGTTCATCTCCTGGCAGTGGCTTCCGCTGATGAAATCATAGTTTCCATTTTCAATGGGTCAAGTTCTATTATGAAGCCCGGCGCCGTTGCTGTGAATAACGGGTAGCGGAAATAAAGACGGGACCAGCCAACCTTTGAGAAAATCTCTGCGTTCGTAGGGTTTTTTGTCGTTCCGACAGCCAGATTGTGTGAAAAAGTAGGGGTTACGAAAATCGATGTTCTTGTTCACAATGGTAAGGTTGCTGAGGCAGAAAAAAATACTCACAGTATCTTGTCCATACCATGTCCGACTTGGTGAACATTACGAGAATTGACACACGGCGTGATCAGGTAAGGGCCGCGGTAGAGATGCTGCGCTCGCAGTTGAGCCCTCAGGGAGATGTCGTTAGTGCCGCCGGTCGGCAACGAACCATCGCCGTTTTTGGCGAGCCGCTGACGCCTCAGCAGGTCGTCAACCGGATATGTAAAGAGGTCCGGGATGATGGACTGGCAAGTGTGTTGCGTTATACGAAGTTATTAGATGATGTTGAGATTACGGCTCAGACGTTGCGTGTGGGTGAGGATGAATTGGCTGCCGCCCATGCGGCGGCCCATGGTGATTTTCTGGATTCATTGCGCCGAATCCGCGACAATATCAGGGAATTTCAAACAGCCATTCTGCATCAGGATGTGACGGTCACTCGGGAACAGGGTGTGGTATTGAGCCAGCGGTATACACCTCTTCAACGAGCCGGTTTATGTATACCGGGTGGTGCCGCCGCCTATCCCTCAACGGTTCTGATGACGGCGGTTCCAGCTCAGACAGCCGGGGTTAATCAGATTGCCGTTGTCGCACCGCCCACGGCGTTTGGTTCAAATAACGCGGATATTCTGGCGACCTGTTACGAATTGGGGATTACCGAAGTCTATCGAATGGGAGGAGCCCAGGCCGTTGCGGCATTAGCCTATGGGCTGGAAAACGTGGCGGCCGTTGATATTATCGTGGGACCGGGTAATATGTTCGTCGCCCTGGCAAAGCAATTGGTCTATGGAAAGGTTAAGATCGATTCGATTGCGGGCCCCAGTGAGGTCGTGATTATTGCCGATGAGACCTCCCGCCCGGAATTCGTGGCTGCGGATTTACTTGCTCAGGCCGAGCATGCCCCTGGCGCCAGTATTTTAGTGACCTGGGACGAGCAGATACTGAATGAAACCTACACGCAGATCAATCAACAGCTTGCAGAACTTCCACGTCAAAGTCTGACACGTCAAAGCCTGGAGGACTTTGGGGCTTTGATTCTGGTAAAGGATGAAGATGAGGCTGTCGAGATAACGAATTTGTTGGCTCCGGAACATCTGCATATTGCTGTGTCAGAACCTCATCTTCTACAATCACGCCTGACGACCGCCGGGGCGACCTTTTTGGGGAACTATTCTCCGGTTGCGGTGGGGGACTATTTTGCAGGTCCCTCACACACCTTACCAACATCCGGAACCGCACGCTGGGCTTCGGGGTTAACGGCCAATGATTTCATTCGCTCCGGTAGCGTGATCGAGTTCACTCGCAGTGCGCTGCAAGAGGCGGCGGCCGATGTGCAGCAGTTGGCAGACAAAGAAGGCCTGACCGCTCACCGCCATAGCATTGATATCCGACTTTCGTCTTCATGAAACCGAAATGACATGGCATACGCAAGAAAAACAATTCAGAATCTGGCTGGGTATGAACCGGGTGAACAACCTCAGGGTGGAAAATATATCAAACTCAATACCAATGAGAATCCCTATCCCCCTTCAGCTGCGGTTCTGAAAGCTCTGCAGACGGCGGCTTCCGGACTCGTCCGTTATCCTGACCCGAGTGGGACAGCTTTTCGTATAACGGCAGGTGAAATCTTGGGTGTGGATCCGGCCTGGATTTTATGCGGTAACGGCAGTGACGACATTTTGACAATCCTGACCCGGACCTTTGTCGATGCAGGGTCGATTTTGCGGCTACCCTATCCCAGCTATACCCTCTATCGCACGTTGGCTTCCATTCAGGGTGCCGTTGCCGAAGAAGTTCGCTTTTGTGATGATTGGTCACTGCCCCCAGCATTTGCGGATGCCCACGACGATCTGAAGTTGGTTATCCTGCCTAATCCCAATAGCCCCACGGGGACGATGGTTTCCCGGGAAGCGATTCTGCATCTTGCCGGTTCCCTGCCCTGCCCCTTAGTGATCGACGAGGCCTACGCTGATTTTGCAGATTTCAATTGTCTCGATCTGGTATCGGAAAACGAGAAAATCATCGTGACCCGGACATTGAGTAAATCCTATGGTCTGGCCGGATTGCGATTCGGATTTGCCGTGGCTCAGCCTCAAATCATCGCTGAAATGCTGAAAGTCAAGGATTCTTATAACTGTGATTCTCTTTCTCTTGCAGGAGCGACGGCGGCCATCGCCGATACTGCCTGGCTGGCGGATAACGTTGCGAAGATACAGGAATCACGCGACTATCTGCAGCATCAGCTTATCGAACTGGGTTTTGATGTAATCCCTTCGCAGGCGAACTTTCTTTGGTGCCGGGATCCGGAACTACCGGCAAAACAGATTTACGACTATCTCAAGGAGAATGGTCTATTAGTCCGATACATGAAGTATCCCGAATGGCAGGAGGGTTTAAGAGTGAGTGTTGGTACGGACGAACAGTTAGATGCCTGCCTTAGTCTGTTAAAGAATAGGAAGACAAGATGACACGTACGGCGGAAATTAATCGCAAGACAGCAGAGACAGATATCCAGTTGTCGGTAAATCTGGATGGCAGCGGTCAAGCGGATATACAGACCGGAGTTGGATTTTTGGATCACATGCTCGATCTGTTTACCCGTCACAGCGTGGTGGATCTAACGGTACGCGCCGATGGGGACCTGCATGTCGACCAACATCACACCGTTGAGGACATCGGCATTTGTCTGGGTCAGGCGGTGAAAGAGGCCTTAGCAGACAAGTCAGGAATTTGTCGGTATGGACATTTCACGTTACCCATGGAAGAAACGCTGGTATCCATTGCAATCGATCTCAGTGGTCGGTATGCCATGGTTTTTAATGCCGAGTTCCCCACGTCGCGTATTGGGGAATTTGACAGTGAATTGGTGGAGGATTTCTGGCAGGCATTTGCAGCCAATGCACTCTGTAATTTCCATGTCAATCTTCACTATGGTCGAAATAGCCACCACATCAGTGAAGGTATCTTCAAAGGGGCTGCGCGTGCTTTCCGTGCAGCGATTGAAGTGGATCCCCGAATGCAGGGCGTCGTGCCTTCGACCAAAGGGATGTTATAAAATCCTCCGCCAAATTACTTTGGATTTGGTGATACACCAAGGATTGGATTTTGGGCGTTTCTCCGGTGACGGTCGCTAGGGAACACGGGATTCGAGCAAACGTGCGAGTTTGTGGAAATCGCTACGGGTTTCAATATATCGCACGACCGTGACCAGTGTTTCGGGATTGACGAGTTGTTCAAACGGGACATATTCGAGATCAAGTTGCCCGCTGATACTGACCATGACCCCCTCTAACCCCTGTTCCACCAGCGCCCGATAGGCGCCCACGCCGAGTTGGCTGCCCAGCATAATGTCAAATGCAACGGGTGGTGCACAGCGCGATTCATATCCGAGTTGCAGCCCGTTGATTTTACGCTGCTTGCCACTTGTTTGTGTATAGGTTTCACTAAGGTGTTTGGTGAGTATTTGTCCCAGACTGACTTGAGAAATCGCGAGGTGTCCATGGTCATCCCTGGGAATGCCCTCGAGATAACTACTGGGTAAGTACTCGGCAAGTCCTTCGGCAACCACAATCACACCATATTCTTTCCCTTGTTGTTCTCGTGCCAGCATGGTTTGGGTCATGCGCTGCATCAGGTTATCCATATGGATGATGTCACGGGTTTCCGATTCACCGGTAACGGGGTTTGTAGTTGTTTCCTGAGTTGCGTATTTTCCATTAATGTCCTCGACACTGATGACCAGACTGGCTTCGCCGGCCATGGCAGCACCGTAGGCCAGCCAGCCAGCACTACGTCCCATCGCTTCGCAAAGAAAATATGCCCGCCCCGCTGCCGCATCCCGGTTCAGATTTCGAATTTCCGTCGCCAGAAAATCCACAGCGGTGAAAAAACCAAAGGTAAAGTCGATTCCCATGTAGTCATTATCGATAGTTTTCGGCAAATGGACGACCGGGATCTGGACGGCCTCATCGCCCAGATGCTTTTGGAACATCTGAAATTTATTTGCCGTTTTCAGTGTGTCATCGCCCCCGATGGAGATGAGAGCATCCACTTCCAGGCTGCGCAGCGCATTGTAGGTTCGCTGCATAGCCGCGGTACGTTCCGCATCCTGAAAGTGGGTGGGGTGCGAGATCGATTTCCCCGGGTTTGCCCGAGCCGTTCCGATGATGATTCCCCCCGTTGCACGAGTTTGTTCAAGGGAGGCTTCCGTAAGCTGGATGTAGTCGGTGCCGTCCACCAGTGGCGATTCGCCGTCGTAGTTCATCAGTGCCGAATAGCCATGCTTGATACCAATGACCTCACTGCCGCTTTGCAGAAAGGAAACGGCGGCGGAAGAAATAACAGCATTGGCGGCCGGTGCCGGACCGCCGGCAAATAGGATGGCAATCCGCCGGAACGTATTTTCCGGCATTTCAGGTCGTGCCAGAGTATCAGTCGTCATTGGTTCGACTCCACAGTATGGTGTGAAATGAGAATCCAGCCGAGAATCATGGCAGTGGGAGTCCCACTACCGCAGGGACGCATTGCAATCCCCGTGCCATGCCACGGTTGGGCTATTGGTTGAAGAACGTGCGTTCCACAAAAGTAGTATCGATACTGCCGGCCACAAATTCAGGATGCTGAAGAACTTTTTTGTGGAAGGAGGCGGTTGTTGCAATTCCTCCCACCTGCAATTCATCCAAACATCGCAACATGGTTGCAATGGCTTCCTCACGAGTTGGTTGATGTACAAGCAATTTTCCGATCATCGAATCATAATAAGGGGGTACTGTGTATCCGGAATAGACATGGGAATCCCACCGCACTCCCAATCCGCCAGGAATAATCAAATGGTCGATTGTACCCGGGCATGGTTGGAAATTACGATCCGGGTTTTCGGCGTTGATGCGACATTCGATGGCATGCCCCTGACATTGGATATCTGCTTGCGTAAACGTCAGTTCTTCTCCGGCCGCCACCCGGATTTGGGATTTAATTAAATCAACTCCGGTGACAAGCTCGGAAACCGGGTGCTCAACCTGAATCCGGGCATTAACTTCGATAAAGTAAAACTGATGATTCTTGTCGACGATAAATTCCACGGTGCCCGCATTGGAATAATTCGCGTTGGCGATCATGCGTACGGCCGCTTCACAGATCGCGGTTCGGATCTCCGTTGGCAAATTCGTTGCCGGGGATTCCTCGATCAGTTTTTGGTGTCGACGCTGAGTACTACAGTCACGCTCCCACAAATGAACGACCTGGCCGTGTTGATCCGCAATTACCTGAACCTCCACGTGACGCGGATTCTCAACGTATTTTTCTATGTAGACAGCGGCATTTCCAAAGGCGGCTTCCGCTTCCTGCGCAGCCTGTTTTAATGCGGTTTCCAGATCTTCCGGATCGTGGGCGACACGCATTCCTTTGCCTCCTCCTCCGGCCGTTGCTTTAATGAGGACCGGATAGCCGATTTCATCCGCAACTCGTCTCGCTTCGCCACTATCCTCAATCAAACCTGCACAGCCCGGCACGACGGGAACGTCGGCCTGGCGAGCGAGGTCTCTGGCAGTATTCTTGTCGCCCAGCATTTCCATGGATTCGGGTAATGGACCGATAAAATCGATTTCACAATTTCGG
>JAYZPA010000008.1:0-6737 GCA_036150515.1 Planctomycetota bacterium | reverse complement strand
TGAGTTACCTGAGATGATTGGGTGGGTGGAGGATGCTCAAGGGTAAGGACGTCGTCGTTTCGGCTGCAATACTTTGGTCGGCTTGGTCGCGTTGTATTGAATCGCACCGATATCCCAGTTGCCGGTCTTAGGCAATGGACGGCCGTCGAAGTCCGATTTATAGAACTCACTTAGATTGATTGCTTTACCGCGTAATGGGCTATCTGCTTTGAGATGATAATCTTGTTTCTCAAGATCGACAAGGCCCGGATCGCCGCTTCCTGCCTGACTGCTGTCACCCTTATATTTAGTGCTGGGGGATTTATACTTTGAGTACCAGTTAGCTGTCTTCAGGGCGCCACCAGATCGATTGCCGGTATAAGGAGATGACGAATAGATAAACAGATTGTTCCTGAAATGAGCTCCAGAAGGTTTACCAACTGGCTTCCCACCTCGAACATCAATACGGGCGCAGGCATTTTGGGACCTCCCGAATCCATTGTATCTGGCTATCGTATTGTTATCAAAATAGATGCCAGTGCATGGTGCCAACATGAACAGCCATGATTGTCCATCGTAGCACACATTGAAGGACACTCTCCAGTTATGGATTTCCTGTCGATATCGCGGCCAATCATAATCCCAGCTGGATTCAATGAATCCGGCATTTCCTTCTGAATAGTTATGGTGAATGTAGATATTTTTCTTATGATATCTGCCACAATCTATTTCGATAGCGCCGCCGTCTGAACCCCATGGGCTGTCTTTGGTCCCAAAGTTCTTAATGGTATTATAAGACACTTCCTGGTTTCCGATGTTTAAGTGTATTCCCATCGGACCCCAGCTGCTTTTTGACGTTCGCCACAGTGCATAACTCGGGCCATCGAGATAATTCTTTGTTATCAAGGTATGCTCGCCAGCTGACATGATACCCTGACCGGTCTTGATGAATTCATTGTTTCGGATAATACAATGATCCGCACCGTGTTCGATACGGAGCGCGGCCAGTCTCGTCATGACAATCATCCCCGATACGTATTGCCCCGGGGTATCGTGAAAATGTAGATTTTCTACAATGATGTGGTCGCCGCCAAGGGTAATCGCATTGCCGCTGGCATCGCGAGTAGTGGGATTGGTAAACTTGGGCAGCTCGCCTTCCCCGTAGGAAGTCAGTCGGATCGGCTTGGCCGCTGTGCCAGATTCATTGATCCGAATGTTGCCGGAGAAGGCGGATCCCTTCTTGAAGTGGACTACATCTCCTGCCTTCAGTGATGCTGACTCCGCTTTTATATGTGACTTCCAAGGCTTGCGTATCGAGAGACCGTCATTGTTATCTGATCCGTTGACCGAATCGATGTAATAATCAGCACCGCTGCAATGTGTGATCAGGACGAAAAGAAACAAGGGAATGAGGGATATGAATCGTTTCATCTATTTTCTCCGCCGAAGTTATGGATTCCGATCCAATTCATTGTTGACCCCATCTTACCGCGTTCCAGCAGGGGGTTGCACCCACCAACCCCTACTCATGGGTTCGTAGTTCCGTGACCCCACCGGGCCGCCGGGCAGAATAAATCGCGGCTTCGAC
Source organism: Planctomycetota bacterium (assembly GCA_036150515.1). Lineage (GTDB taxonomy): Bacteria > Planctomycetota > Planctomycetia > Pirellulales > Pirellulaceae > UBA721. The sequence goes on along the minus strand of JAYZPA010000008.1, from coordinate 5,170 downwards.
CAACCTGTCGGAGCCTTGTGTCGGGCTAACTTCGGACGGCATCACGAATCTGCTGCAACAGCTGAATTACCCAGCCAATGGTTAACATGGAAAGCACAGTTCCAACGCTGCCACCAATCCATCCACCTATTACTGCACCTTTTTGCGCGAAATCGAGTTCGTCCATGTTCACTACTGTATATGCCATATACGCAGTGTATCCGAAAAGAACAATGCCACAGAATACGGCAAGAAAATAATAGATCGCCGGCAGACCAGTAAGCAGCCTAGAGCCTAAAACGGACGCAAATGGATTTAACCCGCCATCGGCACGACGATAGGGGTAAACAAAAAGAAAATAGTACAGCGATAAAATAATTAAGGCAACCATAAAGGCGACCATCCAACCCCAACCCATAACCCACCTCCAATTCACACAAGCACAAACACATGAACCATTTCAAGGGTGACCTCCTGGAGGCCACATTCGACCAACTTACCAAATCACAATACGAAGTGCTTGGTTAGGTCCCACCACCGGGCCGCCGGGCAAGGAATTCGGTGGCTACTCGTCGCTAGACTTATTCGGTGGAAACCCGGGGTCGTGTAGTATATTTTCGGATGAGTCGTTGTCCGGTGCTGTTTGCCTGTATTCCGGCACAAGCTTTTTACGAATTGCACGTACATCACTACTAATTCGTTGGACCAACTCAATAAGATAACCTGTCCCAAGTGTGCCCAGCACAGCGCCTACGGTCCAACCGATTAAAGTGCCGATCTCACTAGAGTTAAGCTCATCACTAGCCGCCAGGGTAAAAATTAACAGGATGCCGCCACCCGCGATTGCCAACGCATAAAAACAACCGGGAAGTCCTCGCAGGAAGTCGCCCTCCTCCTCTACATAATCCTGATCCCCCCGGTTCGATCCATTTTCGTCATAACCCGGCAGATTACCCGTTATTGCCATTTCTTTTAATTCGCTAAAGCTGTGTCCTTTATCGTCACTCAAAAGCTACTCCCTTCACACCCTAAAATACCACGGATCCTTTCAAACGAGACCCCAGCTAGTCCACTTTCATCCTACCCCCCCACCGGGTCGTCGGGCAAGGAAAATGGGGGACGGGGTTCGTTCGCCTTAGTCGTCTTTTCGGTAAACAACAAACACAACTCTACCACCGCCATGAGAACTCGTTAGAGAGTGTACATACCACCCTTCCTCATAGTTCTTGTCGATGGCTTCTTTAACGATTTTAGGGGCAATGTGAGCCGCACCCATCCCCATTTTTCCTTTTTCATAGAATTCTATTTTTTGTTTCATGGATTCTTGTCCTTTCCCAATAATTGTTTTCATCCACCAATAAGAAAACCACATGTTCCTGAAGCAACCGACCGCTTACCCCACCGAATTGCGCTGCTGGTATCCCGTTTTATCAATGAGTTCTTGCAAAAGGGCGATCCGCTACTAGGGTATTTTCGAGCATACCCACGATATCCGAGAAACACGCCCCTTTTTAACAAGGTCACGTGCATTTATCACAAATTGGGATTTCTTCTGCAGGGCGTTGCGGGCGGTTGCGTCCCCCGTTTGTCCTCAAATTTCATCTCGGTTTTGCGTGTCTGTCGCAGTCCCTTTGTGGAGCATCGGGATCGAATGGGACGTAATTTGGATCAGGCTTGGGATTGGGTTTCGGCAGACTTGCATCGACCTCCGCAAAATATCCATCCATTGCGTTCCCCAGTTTTTCCGCAATCTCCGGTTGTATATTCGCGATGTTTTTCGATTCCCCAATATTGCGACCAAGGTCATAGAGATACCGTGTGGAAGGACGTTCGTAAAAACGGAAGAATTTATAATCGCCATGGACGACCGCCGAATGCAGTGCGCTGTTACGATGGTGAGGATAGTGGAAAAACAGATGTCGATCTTCCCAAACCGAACTGGTTTCGCCAGCGAACAGCGGGAGAAGGCTTACGCCATCGATGGACGGCGCCAGCTCATCGACATCTCCTCCTCCTATTTCCACAAAGGTTGGCAAGAAATCGTAGCCAACCACATTTGAATTGCAGCGTGAGTTCGGATTGATTCCCGGTCCAGCCACGATCATCGGAACACGAATTCCGCCTTCCCAAAGCCACCATTTAGAACCGCGTAGGACTTTTTTTTCGCCTGTATCCCGATGGTGCCCGTTGTCTGATGTAAAGACGATGTACGTGTTATCGCGGATTCCTAGCTCGTCTAACTTGCTCAGCAACTGACCAATACTCGTATCCATGTCTTCCACCATGGCGGATCGGGACGCGACTCGTTTGCGAAGTCCCGCCGGCTGGATGTTGCGGATGTATTCATCTTTCAGGCACGCTTGTAAGGTTTCGGGCCGAAATTGGACGGCATTGTGTTCTGCATAATGAGAGAGCTGCACGAAGAATGGCTTGCCTGCCTTGCTTTGCTGCTCAATGAATGAGATCGCTTTGGCCGTCATACTGAAGATCTTTTTGGGATCGTTCGGATTGTTCGAATTGCCATCGTCATTGGACGTCTCGCCGTCGCTGATATCATAGCCGCGTTTTTGGGGGCCGCCACCGTAAATATGCCATTTGCCGACATGAGCCGTGGCATAGCCGAGTGACTTCAGTCTTTCCCCGATGGTTGCATGCTGGGAAGCAAGGTTTCCCAGCGGGGATGGCTCCAGCATCAACTTTCCCGCGTTGCGTCGATCGTTGTAAGTCACTTCACGCGAAATGACGCCAAAGTTTCCGTTGCCACTGAACTTGGTACGAGCGGCTGACATTCCTGTTTGGATGCTACACCGTGAAGGAGCACACATGCCGGCAGGTGAGAACGATCTACTGAACGTCATCCCTTGCTTTGCCAATGCATTGATTGCGGGTGTGCGTCGGGTTCTACCCGCAGAGGGTGCAAAATCTGCTTGCATCTTAACGTCGGTGCCATACCAGGACATGTCATCGGCTAGGATGAAAACGATGTTAGGTCGCGCATTGACTCCTTGTGCGATCCGTTTTTCATCTGAATCTTGGTTTGCACCTATCACCATTGGCGCCGGGCTCAAGTACAAAAGGCAGACGATAACTGCGATTGAGAGTATTTGTCTGGGTAGTGTAGGTAACATTTAATCATCCTGTTTGGTCGATCCGGGAATCAATTTCTCACACGAGTTATGCTAACAAGCCTTTGACAACGTTACCATAGACGGCAGTCTCGTCCGACCTCACGATAGGTGAGCTTCTCGGGGTTCCGACCCAGGACGAGACCAGCTTACCCAATCACAACCCAAAGTACTTGGTTACGCGGTTCCCTCACCAGCGTACCGTGATCCAAACCGGGTGGCCGTTGGCCTGAACGCTTAACCCCAGAACTTTTCAAGCTGTTGCCCGGCAGGTATATCAAGGGGGAATTTCCTGCTGAAGGAGTGTTTTGATATTCCGGCAAACTCTCGCAGTGCGGCATGGATGTGTTCCGGACGCACTCGAATCCCCTGTTCCTGATCTGCGGCGAGTGAGCTGGGATTGATGGGAACCAGAAACTGCTTGTCGTCCGTTGCCCCGATAACACGATTTCCTTTGATGCCGGCTCCCATAAACATGACAGAACCAACCGACCAATGATCCTTGCCATTTCCCTTGTTATAGGTTGGTGTCCGTCCCATCTCGCTTTGAATCACGATCACAAGTTTGTCGCGAAGCTTGAGTTCTTCCGCTTTGCTGGCGAGATAATCGACCCCGGCCAGCAACTCCGGAATGAGTTTCATTTGATCGGCGTCGTTATCGGCATGGCTGTCGAATTGTCCAATGGAAAGGTTCGCCGACACACAGACTCCAGCCTTAAATGATGCCAGGGCAATATCAACCTGTGCAGGCAACCGGCCCTTACCTTGTGATTTGGGAATGTGGGGAGTGATACGATTGAGAGCCTTGGAATTGAGTTGCGCAGCATACAGCATGCTTTGCGCCCGTTTGAGCCGTGGCAGACGAGGCTCGGCAACCTGGCCCGCACGCTGCGCCATGAGGGCGGTCTCGATCCTGTCCCGGACAAAATCATCACTGTAGAACGTGTGTGGGCTGCCATCCACTCCATCCGCATTGGCCAGCCGCTTCAATGAACTCAGGTAGGGTACGCGCGACAGGGGCACGAGATTTCCGGTCGCCGAGTATTGTCCAAAAGTCAAAAAAGCGAGGGGAGTTTCGGAGCCATTACAGGCTGCTACCAGAGCTGCAAAGGTTGGGTATTCCAGGGAGTCGAGCTTACCAGTCGCCATGTATCGCGAGCAGGGAGAGTGATTGTTAACTGAATAATCGAGACCATTGAAGACCAACAGTTCGTTCGCGTATTTCCTGAAGAAGTCTTCGTTACTCAATCCTGCCGAAATTTCTTTTGCATTGGGTGCGAACCGAATGTTACCTTGCGTGAGAATGTCACCTTGCTGGTAGAGACGGTTGATTTCATTCACGCCCTTGGGGTCCATCAAATACGTCGTATCCCAACCGCCGGAAGCATTTAAGACGATGTAATACGGTCCCTCGTAGGGGGCCGATTCCGGCATGTTTTCTTCTGCGTTCGCCAAGTACCGCTGACCAACCGGTGAAGCAAAACTCAGTCCTGCCGTTGCACAAAGTTTTAATAAGTTACGACGTTTCATCGATACCCTTTCATTACTCGTAGAGAAAATCAAGTTGTCGGAGCAAATAGGTCACGACCCCACGCCACGCTCGGATTGTATATTCCGGGTCGGGGTCACGAGGCGTTTTTTCGCGTAGCGATTGGCACGCGTAACTCTCTCTTGGATCGAATTTATCTTGTGATCTGGCGTCGCTAATAATACCGGCAAACAGATCGAAAGTCCTTTGCACCTCAGGATCCCCTGCCGTATCCTCTCGGCCCAGTATTAAATCGTGAAGATGGATAATCGCGTCTTTTATTCGTTGATCAGATTCCGCATCCAGTCCTGGAAGAACGCTTGGTTCGATGGTGGGAAACAAACGTCGCTCTTTGGCAGGAAGTGAAAAATCAGCTGCCACATTCTTACAGGCGACATCATTGGCCATGATTCGTTGGATCGCCCCCATTGCCCCGGATGGTTCCGTGATCCGCGTGGTGACAGATTTCGAATCAATGCCACCATAGAGGATCTTGAAATTGCTGTCCCGGTGTGTCAGACGCCCCCAATTTCTGCCG
>JAYZPA010000007.1:0-21103 GCA_036150515.1 Planctomycetota bacterium | reverse complement strand
CGTGACGCTGGTGGATACGAATCAGGACGGCAAGGACGACTCGATCACCTACACACCCAACGCGGATTTCCGGGGTGTGGATACGTTTGAATATATCGTGACCGATGCGGCGAATCAGACCGATCGCGGTACGGTGAACGTCGTCACCGCCGGTCCCTTACCGATTACAGATGACTTTAGTGATAACCTAGCTCAGGACTTCCTGTACGATGATTCACAGTGGCAGGTGGCAGGCGAACGATTTACGGCGATCACGCGGGTCCAGAACTTTGCAGGCGTATTAATCGGAGAGGCATTACCGGCCAACGTTCAGTTTGATGCCACGATGAATATTCAGTCTGTCAGTGGATTCAATCGCAATGGTTATTTCATCTTCAATTATCAGGATGATGCGAATTACAACTACATAGGCGCGAATCAAAACAGCAGTCGCTGGGAGGTTGTCGAAGTTTCCAATAATACCCCGTTGGTACTGCGCACGGCACGCGCAACAATCCAACCCGGTCGGGACTATGAACTACGACTGTTACTGGAAGGGAATACCGCAACTTTGGTTGTCGATGGCACTACGATCTTAACCGAGGTGTTTGACAGTCCCAATAATCAAGGTGGCTTAGGACTCTATACAAATAAAAGCAAGACTCATTTTGATGATGTTGTGGTCAAGGAATACGTTGTGCTGTCTGAGGCAAACGATGACCGCGTCTCAACCAAAATTGATGAGGCAGTGACGATTGCTGTACTGAGCAATGATTATGCTCCCAATGGTCTGTTGGAAATTACTGCGGTGACAAATCCACAGAATGGTACGGTCAGTCTGGTTGATACCAACCAGGACAGTAAAAATGATTCTGTACTGTTTACGCCAGATCAGGGATTCGAAGGTTCCACGACATTTACATACGACATACTGGATCCCAAAGGATTCACGGATTCGGCAAGTGTGTTCGTCAATGTGGCGGACACATTATCTTATACCGAAGACTTTGATGATGGGGTTGCGGATGATTTCTCAGCCGTAGGTGGCACCTGGGAAGTGGTCAATCAGAAATATGCATTGAATGGTCAGAACGCAGATGCCATTGCAACGCTGACACTCGCGGAAGCCATTCCCGATGATTTCGAGATGGGTGTTACCATGAATGTTTCCTCCATCTCCGGATTTGCTCAAAACGCGTTTATTGTCTTTGATTACATCAGTCCTCAGCAGTTCAAGTTTGCTGGTGCTCTGGTGGGTGGTAGTCGCTGGACGATCGGTGAGTACGTGAACGGATCACGTCGGTTCTTAACGAGAACCAGCGGTCAGATTGCTGCCGATACCGACATCGCAATTTCGCTGTTGTATCAGGATAATAAGGCAACGCTTAAATCAGGTGGTGAATCTGTTTTGGAATGGCAGTTTAATGATGCGGGCAATGATGGAAAACTGGGTCTGTTTGCAATCAATGCTCAGGTGAACTTTGACGACTTCTATGCGGAAGCGGTTGACGAGGCGCTTGGGGATTAACGCCTCCGTTTGGTAGAGTCGTTTTTCGTTTTCTGGCGGATCGTACCGGTTTTACAAAACAGATCGAGCAATTGTATTGCTTGGACTTACATATACAGGTTGATCAGATTCTCCAGCATTTCTTGCCGGCCGCTGACATTCTCGGCTATTTCGCCTTTTTCAAGCATATAGGATTCCAGCGATTCGAAACTGTGTTGATTGTTTTCGATCTCCGCGCCGATCCCTTCATCCCAGCTAAGGTACCGGTCGTTGACGAATTGGCCGAGTTTTCCATCAGCACGGATGGCTGCTGCGATCCGTAGTCCTCGGGCAAAGCAGTCAATGGCTCCGACGTGTGCATGAAAGAGGTCGATCGGTTCAAAGCTCTCCCGCCGGACCTTGGCATCAAAGTTAACGCCGCCGGAAGCCAGACCACCATATTTCAACAGGATGAGCATGATTTGTGTGGCAACGTAATTATCTGTCAGGAACTGGTCGGTATCCCATCCCAGCAGCAGGTCACCGGTATTGGCATCAATCGAGCCAAGCATTTCCTGAGCGCCGGCATAATCCAGTTCATGCATCATGGTATGTCCGGCCAGCGTGGCGTGGTTGGTTTCGATATTGAGCTTAAACCGTTCCATCAGCCCATAGGATCGTAAGAAGTTAATGCAGGCGGCGACATCGGAATCATACTGATGTTTGGTTGGTTCTTTTGGTTTCGGTTCGATTAGAAATGTACCGGAGAAACCAATTTTGTTCGCATAATCGACTGCCATATTCATGAACTGCCCCATATGATCCAGTTCACGTTTCAGATCCGTATTGTAGAGCGTCTGATAACCTTCGCGGCCGCCCCAGAAAACATAGTTTTCTCCTCCGAGTTCCAGTGTTACTTCGAGGCATTTCTTGACTTGAGCCGCGGCATAGGCGAAGGCATCTGCATTACAACTGGTGGACGCACCATGCAGGTATCGAGGATGGCTAAAGAGATTCGCGGTTCCCCAGAGCAATTTGATTCCCGTCCGTTGTTGTTCTTCTTTCAGGACTTCGCAAACGGTATCCAGATTTGCATGGGATTCTGCCAGTGTTGCGCCTTCAGGTGCGACATCGCGATCATGGAACGCATAGAAGGGGACGCCCAGCTTTTCCATGAATTCGAATGCCACTCGTGCCCGGTTACATGCGTTTTCAACGCTCTGGGAACCATCATCCCAGGGTCGTACCATGGTAGGCGATCCGAAGGGATCCATGCCGGTTCCCCGAAACGTATGCCAATACACCACACTCAACCGCAAATGATCCTGCATGGTTTTCCCTTCAATGACCTCATCGGCGTCATACCAGCGGTAGGCGAGCAGGTTGGTTGAATCGGGGCCTTCATATTGGATCTTATTGATTTCAGGAAAAGCGGCCATGGTTATCTTTCAATAGGGAAATGAGTTGTAGAGAAATGTCAGTTTGATTTTAGTGATAGGGGTGTTGGTTGAAGCGTGCTCGATGTTTCGTGTTTTCTTATTTTTCCAATTCCGAGGCAACGGGGGCAACCGTCTCTTTGTGTATGTCGATCGTTTCTTGAAGCAACTGTATGACTACTGCGTTGTTTTGACTGAGATTATACTTTTCCGACGGATCCGTATCCAGATTATAGAGTTCCGGTATCTCCGGAGTGACTGGTTGTGGTTGCCCGTAAGCATTCTGCGTCATCAGATGCATTTTCCAGGAGCCTTCGCGAACGGCCATCAGGCGATAGCCACGATAGAAAAACATCGTTTTCCGTAGCCCTTTGGATCCGGTTAACATGGGCATTAGATTATGGGTGTCCATTTCACGGTCGCTGGGAATTTCTACTCCGGCCAAAGCGGAAGCGGTCGCATAAATGTCCATGGTACTGGCAAGTTCCATGGACACGGAATTAGGTTTGATGGTACCCGGCCACCAGGCAATGGTGGGTTCCCGCATTCCGCCTTCCCAGGTACTGCCTTTACCATCCCTTAGTAGACCGGCGGAGCCGCCTTGTTCGTTGAAGATTAACCAGGGGCCATTATCGCTGGTAAAAAAGACGATCGTGTTCTGAGCATCTCGGGACTTTCGTACGGCATCGAGTACCTGCCCGACACTCCAGTCGATTTCTTCAATCACATCACCATACAGCCCCCGGCGACTGACGTCTTCAAATTCTTCACTGCGAAACAAAGGAACATGAGGCATACTGTGGGCGAGGTACAGGAAGTACGGTTTGTCGCGATCTTTATTGATAAAGGCAACCGCTTCTTCGGTATATCTTCGAGTAATGGTCGTTTGGTCAGCGGGCTGTTCAATGACCTCGGAATTACGAATGAGTGGCACATTCCAGTACTTAATTTCGGGGTGATTGAATGCGGCACGGCCTTTGGGCGCATCATTAACTCGATCCATATCGTTGGAATACGGAATGCCGTAATAATAATCAAATCCGTGTTGGGTGGGCAGGTATTGGGGGAGGTGCCCCAAATGCCATTTGCCGACGCAAGCCGTAGCATATCCTGCGGATTTCAATTGTTCTGCAATCGTAACTTCCTGTGCTGGTAATCCTCCCTTGGAGTTAGGAAACAGAACACGCCGTTTGTTACTGCACATTCCGTTGCGCACCGGTAGTCGGCCTGTCATTAAGGCTGCGCGGCTTGGAGTACAAACCGGTGCTGCGGAATAAAATTGCGTTAGCTTCATCCCCTCAGCGCTCATTTGATTCAGATGCGGAGTTTGGATGGTTGGATGGCCAAAACAACCAAGATCACCATAACCGAGATCGTCGCAAAAAATGACGATAACATTCGGACTGGATTTATTTAGAGACGTCGTTTCCTTCGCATTCACCATGACTGGCAAGCCAAACATGGCAGCGAGTGTAAACAAGCCTAGTAGAAATATTGGACGGGACGTAAGCAGATACATGGTCAGGATTCCTTGTCATGGGTTATGAGTTCGACGGTGTTTTTTTTCGCAGAATCCAGTCCCCCAAGCGGGGGAAGATTTGTGAAATGGCGAAGAGCAGTTTAGCTGATCGCGGTATAACTAACTCGAGTTTTTTCTTTTCACAGGCACGGATGATCTTCTGCGCCAGACGTTTTGGATCAATGAGTTTCAGTCGTACACCACCCCCCGGACGTCCTGCGACTGCCGGGATGTCGTGAGGCAGATCATAGTCCGTTGTTTTAGGTTCGGTGCGTCCAATCGGGCCGGGACATACGAATAACACGTGTACCGAGTCTGCGGCCAGTTCCATACGCAGTTGTTGAGAATAGGCGGCCAGTGGAAACTTGCTGGCAGGATAGCCGCCAACAAACATCCCTCCGATTTTTGAGGCCAGAGAACCGATATTCACAAGCGTTCCACCTGACGCAATCAAACGGGGCAGGATCGCCAGAGTACAGCGGACCGCCGATAAAAAATTGATATTCAGAAGTTCCTCAAACTCATCAACTGTCGTATGCTGTGCCTGGCCGCGGCAGCTTTTCCCGACATTATTGACCCACACATCGATCTGTTCAAAGTCTGTGTTGAGCTGGGTAACCAATGCATTGACTGAATCGTCACAGGTCACATCACATTGGTACGTTTGGATTTGGTTGTTGGTTTCGCTTCTTAATTGAGCGAGGGCTTCTTCCTGACGCGCGATGACGACTACAGTTGCCTTTCGCAGTAGGAAAGCCAACGCGATTTCTTTACCGAGACCAGCCGATCCACCGGTAATAACAACGGTTTTTTGGTTCCATTGGTTCATCGGCAAAAGATGGTAAGAGGGAGACAAGAAGATTGCAACGAGTAAAGTACACGAATCATTTTATCGGTTTATGGTTTGGTTTAATAGAAGTGGTAGGGATTCTGAGTTCCCCGGTGCAGTGCGTGGACGCGATGAATGGTTGCTGGTGTAGAAACGGTCTCTTTTGTTGGTTTTGGCCTGTAACGGATCGCGTGCGGGGTGGTATCCTGAAGGCTTGAAATAAACGGGAAATGCGTAGGCAATGGGAATTACATGATGGCATCAGAGTCGACGGTGGATTTAGGAGCGCGCACCAAAATTGTAGCAACGCTGGGTCCGGTGAGCTTCAACCCGGAAACGTTAGAGCAGTTGATTCGGGAAGGGGTTGATGTTGTTCGACTGAATATGGCTCATGGCAATCGGTTGGAACATGAAGCCGCCGTGGCATTGGTTCGCGAAATTTCGATTCGGGTGAATCGCCCGGTTGCGGTGCTGGTGGATCTGGCAGGTCCCAAAATACGATTGGGAACTTTGTTTCATGATCCGGTACAGTGTGAAGTGGGTGAACAGGTCAAATTTATTCGAGGTGATGTGTCTTCCAGTGAATACGAATTCACGACCAATTACAGCCGGTTGATTGACGAACTAGACGTGGGTGATCGTGTCATGTTAGCCGACGGGGTGGTTGAGTTAAAAGTTCTTGATGCCGAGAACGATGAGGCGATCTGTCAGGTGGTTGAAGGCGGAGTGATTCGCAGTCGACAGGGTGTTAATCTGCCCGGCGTGGCGTTAAGCGTCCCTGCCATGACAGAAGAGGATTATGACAATGCTCATTGGGCAGCTGAGTTAGGCGTTGATTTTCTGAGTTTGAGTTTTGTTCGCTCGCCGGAAGAGATTGTGGACCTTAAAAAGATTGTGCGATCCCATGCCTCTCAGGCAATGGTGATCGCCAAGATCGAGAAACGGGAAGCCCTGGAGCGATTGGATGAAATTATTTTAGCTTCGGATGGAATCATGGTTGCCCGTGGAGATTTAGGCGTTGAGATTGATATTGCTGAAACGCCGGTTGCTCAAAAACTTATCATCCAAAAGTGTCAGGAATATGCCCGACCGGTTATCGTGGCAACCCAGATGCTCGACAGCATGCAGAAATCTTCACGCCCAACCCGGGCGGAAGCATCGGACGTTGCCAACGCAATTCTGGACGGGGCGGATGCCTGTATGTTGTCAGGTGAGACGGCGATCGGTGGCTTTCCCGTTGAGTCGGTGCGTGTGATGAACCGGATTATGGTCAATACCGAAGCCAGTATGGACTCCAGTGTTGGATTAACGGGTCCTCGAGTTGCCGAAGGTGTACAGCGGGTCACGTCCGCCGTTGTCTATGGTGCTGCCCGGATTGCCGATCGCCTGAATGCCAAGCTCGTGGTTGTTGCGACGCGTACCGGCAATACAGCCCGAATCAAGGCGAAACAGCGGGACTACAGTCCCACCGTTGCCATCAGCGGCGACATCCAGACCCTTCGCCAGCTTTGTCTGTTTTGGGGGATTATTCCGTTGGGGGGAATGCCTTTGGATGGGGGTGTGCAGTTACGTACGGCAGTGGAACAATGGGGACGCGAGGCAGGTATCCTGGCAACGGATGACTATATCGTGTTTGTAACCAGCAGTACATTCGGGCCTATAGGACACGATGAATTATTTGTCCATCAGATTGAAGACTGAACTACGCCTGTTCGATTTCTTCGAGAGTCACGGCGCGATGCTCGTTTGCAGAGAGGTAGCAGGCATCGACCAGAGCCATGGTTTTTAGATTATCGCGGGCGCTGATTTCTGGCGTGGTTTCGGTTTCCAGAGCGACCAGTAACTGAGCCATGGTACCGGCGAAGGCATCCGGAAACCAAACTTCGTCCCAGCGGGGTGAGATCCACTGATCTCCGGCTTCGATGGTTGTATAGTCCAGCGTACTGGGAGTTCGGGTTGGGTAGGAGGGCCATCCGATGGTACCGCGAGCCATCGCCGTTGTCCCTTCCAATCTCCATTGGATTCCAATATCCGATGCGGCTCCTTCGCGGGCGGGTCCGGCCCAGACATCGTCCCAGCAACTGGCCCGGGCACCTGAGGCAAACTCTAATATGTAAAGGCAAATCCCGTCCTGATGAGAAAAGGTGGTTCGCGGATCCGCTCGAAAGCTGCAAAATACCCGTTCCGGATCACCTAGCCAGTAGCGCATTGTATCCAGATGATGAATCGACATGATTCGCAGCGTAAGCCAGCCAAGACGTTGCTGCCAGGGCATCCAATGCGGGATTGCACGCATATCAATACTTGCAAATAAAGGGTCTCCGAAAACGCCCTGATCCAAAAGGTATTTACAGGTGCGGACACTCTGGTCGTAACGCATGTTCTGATTGATGCTCAATACGATTCCGGCTTGCTCACAGGTTGTTGCGATTTCACACGCTTCGGCATAATTCATTCCGAGCGGCTTTTGGGCCAGAATTCCCCTGATCTTATCGGAATGCTGCGTGATATCCCGAATGACCTGAAGTTGACAGTCCGGCGGAACCGCGACGTCAATAACTTCGATGTCGGCCTCGGCAAGCATCGTCTGGTAATCTTCATAGGGTGTCAAATCGTGACGCTCGGCCGCGTTGCGGGCAGTCTCCATAGTACGTGAGGCAATGGCAACAGGATTGAATCCTGCCTGTCGGTACGCGGGTAGGTGACAGTCCGTCATGATAAAGCCCGCCCCAATACAGCCAATGGGCCGGGAACGGTCCGCGGGCAACTGAGGCAGGTGTGCAGTGCTGAGTTGCAGTTGGGTCATGAGGGTGTTTCTTTCGGCAACGGCGAATCACGAAGACCAGCATCCTGCATGAGTTGGTCGGTTGCCTGATAGGCTTCTGTGACCCACTGAACAATTTGATCCGGTTCCGGCGAATATTCCAGTTCAATGGAAATGGTACCGTCGATATCGAGTTGTTTGATGGATTCCAGGTAAGGTTGGAAATCGACCACGCCCCGTCCTGGTGGCAGATCGCCATGGACTTTTCCATCACAATCCGAAATATGGACATGGATTGCACGTCCCTTCAGTCTTTGTAATTCTGTTGCGGAATCGCCGGCCAAAACCAGATGTGAAATATCGATATTTGCTTTGACTGCCGGATGATCGCACTCATCGATAAAACGCACCATGCTGTCAACATTGTTCAACAACGATAACCGAAATGGTTCTAGTTCCAGCGCAATTTGTTTTCCAAGTCCGGCGGCATAATCCCCCAGAAGCCGGCAGTTATCAATGGCGGTTTGCCATTGTTCTTCCGGCGCAATGACCTCTTGTTGCCAAATATACTCTCCTAACACCAGGAGCAGATTGTTTGCCTCGTATTCATGGACAAGGTCAAGATACTGTCGCACCCGATCCAGATGAAATCGTTGAACACTGGGATTAAAATCGATCAAACCAACCGCCACACAACAGATTGACGGAATTGGTAATTCCAGTCGATCGCACTCGTCTTTGATCATGCGACGTTCCTGATCCGTTGCTTCCAGTGGGTCGATGAAGATGTCGACGCAATCAAAACCGATTTCCTTGGTTTTTTGTAAACCAAATACGACGGGCTGATTTGCCTGTACCCAGGCGGAATTGATGAGACCCAGTTTCATAGGATTATGGCTCCAATTTCCAACGGTTGTATTTTAAGACATGAGTCAGGAAAGCCCACATATCTGCCGCTGCCTGAATTCGTTTTGTCGTGGGCGTGCCCGCTCCGTGACCGGCACTGGACTCAATACGGATCAGTACCGGCTCCCTGCCACGGTGTGCGTGTTGTAACTGGGCAGCAAATTTAAAGCTGTGTCCCGGAACAACCCGGTCGTCATGGTCGGCTGTGGTAACCAGAGTGGCAGGATATCGAGTTTTGTCTTTTAAGTTATGTAACGGAGAATATTTGATCAGTGTGTCAAATTGTTGCTTGTCGTCGGCACTGCCATATTCACTTACCCACGCCCAGCCGATCGTGAATCGGTGATACCGTAACATGTCCATGACGCCGACTGCGGGCAAAGCAGCACCAAACAGTTCAGGACGTTGGGTCATACACGCGCCGACTAACAAACCACCGTTGCTACCGCCCCGGATTGCCAGATTCTGCGTTGAGGTGACCTTCTGGTCAATTAACCACTCGGCACAGGAAATGAAGTCGTCAAAGACATTTTGCTTATTTTCCTGCATACCGGATTCGTGCCAGTCGCGGCCGTACTCTCCGCCACCGCGCAAATTAGCAACGACATAGACGCCTCCCATTTCTAACCAAACTAAATTGGAGACGGAGAATCCGGGAGTTAAAGAAATATCGAATCCGCCATAGCCGTAAAGAACGGTGGGATGCGATCCGTCATGCCGAATCCCTCGTTTTGAGGTTACAAATATGGGGATTTTCGTGCCGTCCTTGCTCGGGATAAAATGTTGCTGGGTCTGATAGTCCGATGGGTCAAAATCGACGTCCGGCTGGCGATAGATCGTCGACTTGCCACTGGCTATGTCGTATCGATAGATGGTCGACGGGGTAACGTAGTTGGTAAAAGTATAAAATGTATCCTGGTCATCACGTCGGCCGCCAAAACCGCCGGTTGAGCCTACGCCAGGTAGCTCCACTTCCCGTATCCGGTCACCCGATTCGGAATAGACATAGACACGGTTTTGCGCATGTTGGAGATACTGGACAAGGAAATGCTTCCCGACATTAGAGACATTTTCCAGTTTATGTTCCGCTTCCGGAATCAAATTGCTCCAGTTCTGACGGGCAGAATTTTCTAGATCAATGCTGATTAGCCGTTTGCGCGGAGCGTCCAGATCCGTTAGCAGCCAGAATTGTGAACCAGCATTGCCAACGAAGTCGTAGTCCGCATCAAATCCGGAAATTAATTCCACCACTTCGGACTCGGGATCCGATAGATCCAAATAGAAGAGCTGGTTCTTTCGTAAAGTCCCTTTCCAAATTGAAATGATCAAATAGTTTCCGTCTTCCGTAACGTAGCCACCAAACCCCCATTCCTTTTCATCGGAGCGCTGGTAAATGAGCTGGTCCTGATCCTGAGTGTCTCCGATTTTATGAAAGTAGAGTTTCTGATAGTAATTCGTACCGGAAAACTCCGCTCCCGCTTCCGGGGGATCGTAGGCCGAGTAATAGAATCCCGAGTTGTCCGCAGCCCAGGATGCACCAGAAAACTTGGACCATTGAATATGGTCGGTCAATTTTTCACCGGTCTCGACATCCAGGATGAACCACTCCCTCCAGTCAGACCCCGCGCTGGCAACCGCATATGCCAATCGTTTGCCATCACGACTTGGAACCCAGGAAGCCAGAGCTTCCGTCCCTTCATCAGACCATGTGTTGGGATCAATGAGCACGACCGGTTCACTCGTAAGTGAATCTGCAACATATAGGATACTTTGATTCTGTAATCCATTATTGTGCGTGTAGAAATAATGGTCGCCACGGTGGACAGGGCGGCCGAATCGTTCGTAATTCCACAACGTCGTCAAACGATTGACAAGTGGTTGTCGCGTGGGAATTTTTTCCAGAAAATTAAACGTGACTTCATTTTCCGCCGCAACCCACAGCTTTGTCGATTCGGCATTGGTATCCTCAAGCCAACGATAGGGATCGGGAACGGTTGTACCATGATAGTCGTCCACGGTTGATTCACGCTGAGCAATTGGGTAATGGAGATGAGTCAAAAGACGGTTCCTTTTCAGCTGAAGGATTGACGCGGGCTCGGCTGTACGTGCCGTTTGTGTTGGTTCAGCTCCGGTGGAAAGACAGACCCCCAAAACACAAAACACAAAGATCAGGATTCTTTTCAGCACAGCTTGCCTTGCTGGGGAATTCACATACGTGTGGATACTGGTTGTTGCAGGGTACATGTTTAATGATAAGACCTGTCGTTTTGTGGGAAATCTGTCTGTAAAGCTGTATGCACGGGTTGATAACAATATACCTTTGTTACTCATGATTGCGTATCGTCTGACGCGAGAGTCAACCTGGTGAGTCGGGAAAAGACTGTTTTTTTCTAAATTCTGGCTGTTCGCTGTGCCATACGTTTGTCACAGCTTGTGGTGAACTACGATATCACTCTGAATCGTCATTTAGGCACTTGCTATGAATTGGCCTGCACAAGCATCTGCACCACTGGTATCTGTTTTCGTATGTGCGATTAGTGGGGTTGTGTGTGACCACTATTGGCCGCTGCCTAGCGCTGTGTATTGGGTTGTATTGGTGATCTGTTGTTTTGTATTAATGGCATGGAAGAACCTTCGGGCAGTAAAAATGGGCAGGGGTGCCTTTGTAATTACAATTTTTGCATTACTTCACCACTTTGATTGGTGGATTGTGGAACCGGATGACTTTGCTGCTCGCATTCCTGTTGAAGGCGTGGTCCTGACCGTGACTGGTCAGCTGGATAGCATGGTGGATTGGATCCCTGCGAAATCCACAGACATTCTGTCAGTCGGGGAATCCAAACAACGGATTGAGTTTTTGTTTCAAGTACACCAGGTGCAGCAGATAGAAGGCACACGGAAAAAGTGGCTATCGGCAACCGGGTCCGGTTTGGTGTCCTGCGTGATGGATTCGGAAGAAGATCTCCGGGGGTTAAGAATGCGTTTGCGGCGTGGGATGCCTGTTCGCATTCTGGTAAGGTGTCACGGATATTCAGGTAACTTGAATCCGGGAGGTTGGAATGCAGATGCATTTTATTGGGATCGGCGCATTTCGTTTCGTGGTCAATGTCAGGGGCTTGAAGCCGTACAGATTGTGGGAGAGCCCAACTCAGGATTTCTGCTGGCAACCATGGATGATGTGCGAAGGAACATGTTGCATCATCTAGAACAACATTTAAGTCCTCGAAGCTTTGCTGTGGCGGCAGCGCTATTGCTAGGTAACCGCCACTATTTGGACAAGGAGCGGAATCAGGTATTCATGTGCACCGGCACGATGCACTTGTTTGCGATCTCCGGATTACACGTGGGCATCCTGGCGCTGGTGATTACGTTTCCGATTCGGTTTTATCCTCGATATCAATTTGTCTTGGGGTGTCTTGCGATCATCATGATCTGGGGCTATGCGACGGTGACCGGCTGCAGGCCACCGGTGATTCGGGCATCCATTCTGGTGACCATTGTGAGTATTTGTTCCATGTTCCATCGTCCGGTGGCTCCCCTGAATTCGCTGGCACTGGCCGGTCTCTGCATTCTGGTTTTCAATCCTACGACGATGTTTCAGATTGGAACGCAGTTGTCTTTCTTAGCGACGGCTGCATTATTTTGCTGTCGTAAGATCATCCTGTCATCACGGAATTCCGATCCGGGATTGCTGTTCATCCTCCGCAGGCAGCCCTTAGCGGTGCGTGGATGCGTTGGCATAGTACGATCGTTGACCGCAGGGGTTGTCTATACAACGGTGATGTGGCTGATTTGCATTCCGCTTGTCGCTTCAGGATTTCACGTGATCAGCTTCGTTGGGGTGTTCCTGAATGTAGTGTTATCGATTCCCATTGCGGTGGCGTTTGTGTTTACTTTTTTTCTGGCGCTGTTCTCGGAAATCCCGGTTTTGGGAACCGGATTGAGTATTGCGTCTGAGTCTGCGATTGGCATTCTGGATTGGCTGGTGGAATCAACGTATCAGGGAGGGATTGGGTTTTGGTGGGCAGCCGGTCCGACGACGGCGTGGCTGGCCCTATTCTATTTTCTGGTCGCCGTGGGGATGATAATGATTGAAACGGCTGGAATGTGGCGGAGGGTGGCCGTTGTGTTGAGTATGTTTGTGATTATCAGCATCAGTTTGTGGCCGACCCGGGCTGGTTTAAACGGCACCGTTCAGGAACGGCATCAGCTGAATCTTCATTTTATTGCGGTCGGCCACGGGACATCGGTTTTGATTGAGCAGCCCAACGGCGAAAATTGGTTATACGATGCGGGCAGCCTGACGCGATCAGAGTTTGCGGGACGATTAATTGCAGATGTATTGTGGCAACGGGGACATAGTTCTTTGGATGGGATCTATATTTCGCACGCCGATTTAGATCATTTCAATGCAGTGAGTTATCTGGCGGATCGTTTTCGATTTTCGGTTTGTCGCACGACACCCCGTATGCATCGACAAATGGCTCATGCGAGAGATGGAACGGCTCTGGCTGAATTGCAGCAGCAGTTGGACCGACATGGTATCGCGGTGGAGAAGATCACAACAGAACAAACATGGAGTATTGGAACCGGGGGCTGGTTATCGGTAGTTTCTCCGTTTCCCGGGGAAGAGCATCGGAGTGACAACGAAGCAAGTTTGGTTCTGGAGATGAATATCTTTCAACATCGCGTTTTGCTTCCGGGCGATATTGAAGTTCAGGCAATATCAAGGTTGATGGGTCGTCTCAGAGGTGGTTTTGATATGATGATGCTTCCGCATCATGGCAGCCAGCATAGCGTTCCTGACGAGATGGCAGGTTGGAGTCAGCCGCAGTTTGTGGTCGCGAGTACAGGTCATCGTTATTTACCATCATCGGTTGCTGCGGCATATCAAAAGGCAGTACGCCGCCGCGATGGTAGGGTCTATATAACGAGTCAGCACGGGATGATTAGTGTTCAGGTTGGTGCAGAAGGGATTATAGCCATTCCTTTAGCAGATCCCTGAGTTGAGCGCGCGCCCGGTGCAATCGACTTCGAACGGTACCAACGGACAGTCCCAGTCGGATGGCGATTTCCTCGTATTCCAGTTCATCCAGTTCACGGAGGATGATAACTTGTTGGTGATCGGTTGAGAGTTGGCTGATTGCCTTACGCAACTCGGATCGAAATTCAACTTCTTCGAATCGTTTTTCAGCGGATGGATCTGCTGACGGCAGTGATAACTTTGTTGTATCAACAGCGATGGGTCGTTTTCTGCGTTTTCGGGCGTTGGCAAGATTAAACGCAATCCGATAGATCCAGGTAAAGAAGGAGGAATCACCTCGAAACGTATCGAGATTCCGATAGGCCTGCACAAACGTGTCCTGCACTACATCCTGAGCTTCTTCGGTGGTATCGGTTACGGGCAACATAGCACGCAACAGGGGTTGTTGGTATCTACGGACCAATTGGCTAAAGGCAGATTGATCACCTTGCTGAGCGGATTGAAGGAGTTGTAGGTCCGGATTCACGATGGTGCGTCAATGAAATCGAGGAGTGGAATTAGTAATTACACAGCCACCCCATTACTGTGAGGGACACCGGGTTTGGAAGACCCGGCGTTGGCAAGCATGACCAATAACCACGTGCAGTGCAAGTTCAGGACACTGCTTGTTGTATCTATTGTTCGCTATAGACGTTGCAAATGTCAAACTTGTAATCCAACATAGACCGATCGTTTTGTTGGTTTAAGTCAGCGGCAGTCCGCTGCCAAGCAGAATACTCTTCTGGACATCCAGATCGTGTTGATAAGAATATGGAAATTCCCATCGTTGTTGTAAGACGGCGGACATTTCCAGAAAGTCACCGTCGTACCTTCCTGCAGCCTTAGGTAATTCCACGATCTGGACTCCTTTGGAGAATCCCCCACGCGCGGATTCCAGAGTTAACTCCAGATGGGGTGTTTCCAAAGGCCGTAGCACGATCGTGCCCTCGCTTCCCACGACGACAAACTGGCGGCGTCTCCCACCATCGACCTCAAGTACGGCTGACCGGATGGTTGCCGTAATTTTTGGATAATCAAAAACGGCCAGCATGTTGTCTGCCAATCCATCCTGATCGGCATATGTTTTCCGGACAAAGGACGTCACCTTATCCGGAGCACCGACAGCCACATGTAGTTCATCGATCAGATGACATCCCAATTCAAACATGGTGCCACCCTCATACTGCGCCAGTTGCTTGCGTGTGGCTGCGTTTACTTTCTTACTCATGACACCATCGATTTCAAACACATCCCCCAGCAGTCCATCCCGTATACTCTTAAATATGAATTGGAAACCGGGATTGTACCGGTACATGTATCCCATTTGGACAAGGACGTTATTGGTTTTGGCCGTATGGATCAATTTTCGAAAGCTGCTGTAATCGATACCGGCAGGTTTATCTAAATGGATGTGTTTTCCAGCCTCGACACAGGCCTGTCCGGCGGCCACCAGATTTTTTACTTCTGTCTCCACACAGACGAGTTCCAGATCCGTAATATCCAGCAGTTGTTGCTGCGTGAGTCGGGGAACGTCTTTATAGGGCGCTGAATTTTTGACAGCTTCCCACCGTGCATTGTCAGGTTCAACAACTCCAACGAGATCATACTGCTGAGGGTATTTACGCAGCGTACCGATTTTACCACTGGCATGAGCGTGCTTTGTTCCGATTTGGCCGGCGCGAATACGCCGTCCTTTGTCCAATGCCTGCGTGACTTTACAGAGGGATGCTGTGCCCATCATGCCGATTGCATTGAGAAAATCGCGGCGGTGATTCATCGTTGGATACCTTTCACATGAACTTCGTGTAATTAATAGCCGACCGCCGCCCCATCTTTTCGCGGTTCGGTTGCACCATGCAGGACTCCCTGGTCATCGTCAATCAGGATTCCCTGATACCCCCCAAATCCGCCAACGCTGTGGCGAACCGTGTGTCCGCGTTCCTGGAGAATCTTGATAACCCTGTCGGAAATGCCGGATTCAACTTCGACGGTTCCGGAACCTTTGGCGGATTCACCCCGGGGGGATGCACTGCCGATGTGACGTAGACGCGCGAGATCACCTGCCTGCTGAACATTCATTTTAAAATCGATAAGGTTGACCAGTATCTGTACGTGACCCTGAGGTTGCATATCTCCACCCATGACTCCAAAACAGAAATAGGGACGGTCGTTGTGCGTGACCATAGCAGGAATGATCGTGTGAAATGGACGTTTATGGGGATCCAGACGGTTTGCATGGTCAGCCTGCAATGAGAATAATGCTCCCCGATTTTGTAGGGCAAATCCGAGATTGGGCGGGGTTTGTTTAGAACCAAATCCGTAGTAATTACTCTGGATCAATGAACAGCAGTTTCGGTCCTTGTCCACGACGGTGATATAGACCGTATCGCCGTGTTGCAGTTTTGGATCACCGGCGGCCACATCATTGTTTGCGGATTGCATATCGATCAGGGTGCCGCGTTGTTTTGCATACTCAGTTGAAATTAACTCGGCCACCGGCACATCAACTCGATCGATATCGGCATAGTATGTCGCCCGATCTGCAAATGCAAGCTTCTTCACTTCGGTGAATAAATGGAGCCAGTCAGCGCTACCCGGGCCCATCGATCCCACATCGTAAGGTTCAATGAGGTTAAGCATTTGCAACGCTGCGATACCCTGACCGTTGGGAGGAAGTTCCCAGACGTCATATCCGCGATAGTTGACAGAAACCGGTTCCACCCAGTTTGCCTGATGGTCGGTAAAGTCTTTTTCCTGGAATAAGCCATCCACGCTGTCACTGTAACGGACAAGTTCTTTAGCAATCTGGCCACGGTAAAAAGCATCCGCGCCCTGTTCAGCAATTTGCTGGTACGTGTCTGCGAGTTTGGGGAGCATGAAAATCTCACCAAACTCGGGAGAGCGTTTTCCGTCGATTAGGTAGGTTGCAGCGGAGCCAGGATCTTTTGCCAGCTCTTTGGCCGAGGACTTCCAGTAATGGGCAATTACTTCGGTAACAGGAAATCCTTCGCGGGCTGTGTTGATTGCCGGTGACAGCAGCGTCTTAAGAGATCCGGTGCCAAAACGATTGTGTAACGTCTGCCATCCACTCACACATCCGGGAACCGACCATGTCAGAGGTCCGTTAATTGGAATCTCCTTCAGACCTCGCTCTGCAAACAATTCACGGGTTGCCGCATAGGGGCTGCGTCCGCTGGCGTTGAGCCCGTATAACTGCTTTGTCTGATTGTCCCAGTAAATGCAAAAAAGATCGCCCCCGATGCCGTTACTCATTGGTTCCACCACGCCCAGCATTGCGTTGACGGCAATCGCTGCGTCAGCCGCATTACCACCCGCTTTGAGGATATCCAGACCGGTTTGAGCGGCCAGCGGATGACTGGTCGCGACCATTCCGTGCTTGGCCGTGACGACACTGCGACTTTGGTTGGGAGTGCCTGCCGGACGATCATAACCAGCACGACGAGCGTCATCCTGGGCTTGTAAATTCATGGTGGGTTCAGTCATAGCGATTAGTAAGGGGAGTCCCAGTAAATACAACAAAATTGGAAGGCGGGGTAACGTTTTCAATGCATTTGGATCCAGCAGTTTGGCACTTGTTACATGTAAACTCTTATTTAAGCGTACCAAACCCGAAACCTGTTTGGGGACGCATACCGATACGGTGGTTAGATTTTAGGTTATTCGATAACGAAAATATATCGCCTGGATGGCAAGAGTGTCCGAGTTTCGTGAATTTCAATTTTGCGTGACAAAAGGCGGAAAGAGCCAAGTTTTAGCAATTTGAGTGCAGACACTCCTCGAGAGCCCCGCCGGGCCTCTCTTTTTGGCCAAAAACAAGCATTTTCTAAGAAGTAACAGCACTTGCAAATCCCGTCGCTGCTGCTACACTCAACGAATTAAAGGCTTGTTAAGGTACGAGCCTTACACACAAGTCTTTTCGTACTGGATTACTCCGGTTGCCATAAGATGGGCTACAAAAAGGGTGGCGTTTTTTCACCCGCTGAACCCGAAGTAGGTTGGTTCACTGTACTCATCCCCGGATAATAACGGTGCGAAGCATCACACGCTGTGCTTGCTTAATGGTTTAAGTGAAGTGATAGCGAGGAAAAATGTTTAGATGACAATTACAAAAGAGCGCAAGCAGGAATTAATTGGCGAGTTTCAGAATTCCACAACGGATACGGGTTCGCCGGAAGTACAGATTGCGATTCTCACGACTCGCGTCAACAATTTGACGGAGCATATGCGGGATCACAAAAAAGATTTTGCTTGTCGCCGCGGTTTGCTGGCGATGGTTAGTAAACGACGACGTTTGCTGGATTATCTGAGAAAGATAGATCCCCAGCGATATCTCGATATTATCGGTAAGCTAGGCATTCGAAAGTAAAGCCTGATCAAAAGTGGTTTGCAGGTACCTTTCAGAAGGCTCGCAGATCCAATCCGTTCTGGTGTTACCAGCGGTGCTTTTGATTTTGTGTTGTCAGTCCGTGGCATGACGCAATTGCTTCAATGTAGTTGGTCGTGTTGCAAACGGTGAACACCTCATTCGTATTCTTGTAAAGACGAATAGGTTTTTGCAGCGAGGAATCGCGTTTGCGCTTCGTTTGCACGAATGAGTAAATGTTCTACCGACAGTGAACGACGGAACGTCGTATCTTTGTTGTGTAATTGAAATGTTATAAGACGAATTAAGAAAAACTATATTTAGGTGTAGGTAACAGAAAGAAGAAATTGGAATGAGTAAGGTAAGAGTAGAACGAAAAATTGGAAACGAGATCCTCTCGTTTGAAACAGGATTTATTGCCAAACAGGCCGATGCCTGTGTCATCGCTCAATACGGAGAAACGGTTGTACTAAGTGCAGTATCATCGGGTGAAGGTCGACCGGGTATGGATTGGTTCCAGCTCATGTGCGATTACCGGGAACGTACGGCTGCCGCCGGGAAATTCCCTGGTGGTTTTATTAAACGTGAAGGCCGACCATCCACGAAAGAAACGCTAACGTCACGACTGACGGATCGTCCGATTCGCCCGCTGTTTCCTAAGGGATACGATAAAGAAGTTATGTGTCAATCGACAGTGATCGCGAGTGATGCGTTAAACGATGCGGACGTGGTTGCTATGAACGGGATTGCAACCGGCTTGTTGATTTCACCACTGCCGTTTCAAGGGCAGATTGCTTCAGTTCGCGTTGGCCGTATTGATGGTGAATTGATTACATTCCCCAATATTGAACAGCTTGAGGAAAGTGATCTCGATATGATCGTTTCCGGAAGTGCTGAAGAGATATTAATGATCGAAGGATTTGCCCGGGAAATGCCCGAGGATGATATGGTGGACGCGATTCTCTTTGCTCACCAGAGTATTAAAGAAATCTGTGACCTGCAAAATGAATTTGTTGCGTTGTGTACTGTTGAAAAAGAGGAATTTATTGTCAGTGAAGATACCGGACTCTTTGATACCGTGAAAGATAAGTACTTAGATGAGTATAAGGCCGCGCAACGAACACCCGGAAAACTTGCCAGTAAAGAAGCAGTTTCGGCGTTGAACGATCGTATTGTTGAAGAATTGATTCCGGATCCGGAAGCCGAAGATGCGATTTGTACGTCGGACCTGAAAGAAGCTTTGGGGAAACTCAAAGCGACGGTTGTCCGTGAGTTGATTATTTCAGGTACACGCCCTGATGGCCGTAAACATGATGAATTGCGTAACCTTGAATCCTATGTTGATGTGATGCCGCGTGTTCATGGATCAGCCCTGTTCCAGCGAGGGGAAACGCAAGCACTGATTACCGTTGTTTTGGGAACGGGCAAAGATGAACAACGAGTTGACGGACTAACCGAAAATTATTCGAAGAAGTTCATGCTCGATTACAACTTCCCTGGATACAGTGTTGGTGAAGCCAAACCAAATCGAGGTCCCAGTCGTCGAGATATTGGACACGGGATGTTGGCCGAACGAAGTATCAAACCGGTTTTGCCTGTTCCCGAGGACTTTCCCTATACGATTCGTGTGATTTCCGATGTGACTGAATCAAATGGTTCTTCAAGTCAAGCTACGATTTGTGGCACGACGTTAGGTTTGATGGCTGCCGGTGTTCCTATTTCGAACCCGGTTGCAGGTATCTCTATCGGGTTGGTGCAGGAAGGCGACCAGAATATTCTGTTAACCGATATCCAAGGGGACGAAGACCATTATGGTGATATGGACTTTAAAGTCGCGGGTACACAAAATGGTATCACCGGGATTCAACTTGACCTGAAAATCGATGGAATCAGCGAACAAATTATTCGTGATGCATTGGCTCAGGCACGAGTGGCTCGTATTGAAATCATGAAAAATATGATTCAGGCGATTGACAGTCCCCGTGCGGAAACATCTGAATACGCTCCTCGCCTGCTGCGTACAAAAATCAACCCTGATAAAATTGGTGCCCTCATCGGACCCGGTGGTAAAAATATCCGCCACATCCAGGAATCAACCGGCACCGTTATCGAAGTGGATGATGAAGGTATGGTTACCGTTGCCTCTACCAATGCAGAATGGGCGGATGAAGCGATGCGTTTGGTCGAAAGCTATACCGCAACGGTGCAAGTCGGGAAAATTTACGACGGCACGATTTCCAGTATTAAGGATTTCGGCGTCTTTGTGGAAATCCTGCCAGGTCGGGATGGACTTTGCCACGTTAGCGAGCTTTCCACAGAGTTCATTTCAGATATCTCAAGAGTCGTTAGTGAAGGCGACTCGATGAAAGTGAAATGCATCGGAGTGGACGATCACGATCGTGTGAAACTAAGTCGAAAAGCGGCCTTGGAAGAACTTGGTGTCGAAGACGATTGGACTCCTGACGAACGTTCCGAAGGCGGTGACCGTGGTGGTGATCGTGGTGGTGACCGTGGTGGTGACCGTCGCGGGGGTGACCGTCGCGGGGGCGGCAGAGATCGAGGTGGTGATCGACGTGGTGGTCGCGGTGGTGGTCGCGGTGGTGACCGAGGTCGAAGTCGGGATCGTGGTGGAGACCGGGATCGTGGTGGAGATCGGGATCGTGGTGGAGATCGGGATCGTGGTGGAGAGCGGGATCGTGGTGGAGACCGGGATCGTGGTGGAGACCCGGATCGTGGTGGAGACCGGGATCGTGGTGGAGACCGGGATCGTGGTGGAG
>JAYZPA010000006.1:0-33658 GCA_036150515.1 Planctomycetota bacterium | reverse complement strand
CCCGAACTGCCCAGCACGTCCGCAACGGCAAGGGATGTCGGTTGGTCCTGTCGATTCACCGTAATCGCATTATGCAGTTGGATCAATGTCAGACTCTGGCAGTTTAAATTTTCCAGTGACTGCACGACACTACGTTCAATGCTCCCGGCAATGTCCTGTAATTCATCAGGCATCAGACGCACTTTCGAGGCAATATGCACCTCCTGCCGGACGTCTAGATTCTGCAGGCAGCGCCCCAGATTTTGCTCACTTAGGCCATCTCCATAGGTACGTGCCGTATCAAACCAGTTGATCCCCATCTCGATCGCCTTTTCAATGGTATCCTGTTGGGAACCATCTTCGGCACGGGTCATGACTTCGGCCACCGGCCCACATCCAAACGCAATCCGGGAAATTTGAATTCCGGTATTACCCAATGCCCGATACTGCATTTTTTCCATATCAAATTTGCCAGGGTAATTGGTCCAGATTGACGTTTCCGCCACTGACCACCACGGCCACCCGTTGCAGCGAATTGTCAGCTTTGATTTGCTCGGAACAGGCCGCCGCACAGGCAACGGCACCGGAGGGCTCAACGACGATTTTTGCGCGTTCCCACAATGCACGCATCGCGTCACAAATCTGATCATCGTTGACGAGAACGACATCATCCACCAAGTCCCGCACAACGGGCCAGGTGTGCTCGCCCAGACTCGTTAACAGTCCATCGGCGATCGTATCCGGCGCTGTCTGTAAAACCAACTCGCCCGCCTGTTTACTTTGCCATGCATCGTCCGCACCGCTGGGTTCTGCCGCGATTATTTGAATTGACGGCCGCAGCGCCTTGGCAGCGATCGCAATGCCGCTTAACAAACCACCGCCGCCAACCGGCGCAATAATCGCATCTAATTCATCCACCTGCTTTAGCAGCTCCAATGCAACGGTACCCTGCCCGGCGATAATCTGAGCATCGTCATACGGATGAATAAAACAGGCTCCCATTTCGGTAACGATCCTGGCCGCTGATTCTTCACGAGCAACCAGCGTAGGCTCGCAAAGTACGATCTGGCCTCCATATTGTGCAACCGCGTTACGTTTTACCTGCGGTGCGTTTGAGGGCATGACGATCCAGGCAGGAATGCCCCGTTTCTTGGCCGCCAGCGACAATGCCTGAGCATGATTTCCGGAGCTGTGCGTAACCACACCGGCAGCTGCCTGCTCAACGGACAACTGCATCACGGCATTGCTGGCTCCCCGGTACTTAAAGGCGCCCACCTTCTGAAAGTTTTCGCATTTGAAAAACAAACTTCGCTCGGCAACCCCGTCCAGATGGCTGCAAGTGATCACCGGCGTTTCGTGGACGACATCCTGTAATCGCTCGGCCGCTTCCTGGATGGACGCCAGAGTCGCCGCATAATTCGGATTTTCCATGGTTAATTTAAAACCTCCGTATCAGGATCGTTTTCGTCCAAGACCTTCGATGTCGTATCCGTTGGTTGATTTGGCAATGACGTATCTGCAAACGAATGTGAAACCGAATTCCCCTGCGATTGTCTGAAACGGCGAACGATCGGCCAAATCACCAAGCCCACCGCAATGATCAGTAACGTCAGGGAAATAGGACCGGATATTAAGGGAAGGTAACTTCCGCCCGATGCCTGCAGTGCTGATCCTAATTTTTCCTCCGCTATCGGAGCCAACACAAATCCAATGACAAAAGGAGCCAGCGGGACGCGATATCGTTCCAGTATAAAGCCCACCACACCAAAGCCAAGCATAATCCAAACATCACACAGCCGGTTATTCAGGGCAAAGGAACCCACAACACAAAAGGCCATTACCACCGGCAGCAGTAAATGACGAGGGATCACCGCAAGGTTTGCAATCCAACGCGCCGTGCCTACCATTAAGACAAACATGACCACATTGGCCAACAACATTGTCAGGATAATCGTGTAAACAATATCCGGATCGTTTTCGAACAGCAATGCTCCGGGTTGCAATCCATGCAGCACCAGCGCACCTAACAGAATTGCATCGATCACACTGCCGGGAATCCCCATGGCCACCAGGGGAATCAGCGCACCTCCAATCGTCGCGTTATTGGCTGCTTCGCTGGCTACGATTCCGTCCTCGGCACCATGTCCGAACCGCTCCGGATTTTTGGAGAGCCCCTTCGCGGCAGAATAGGCCATGACGCTACCGACATTCGCCCCCACACCGGGCAGAATACCGACCCATGTACCAATGACCGAACTGCGGCACATATTCCACATGTATTTTCGCCAATCGGCAAAATCCAGTAACACGCCCTCCGTTTTAGCGTCGGAGGTACTGACGGCCATCTTATGCTTGCCCGACTCATGGATAATCTGGCTGACCGCAAACATTCCGATCAAAACAGGAAGCAAAGCAAAACCGCCATTGAGCTGCTCCAATCCAAAAGTCCATCTCGTTTCTCCCGTTGCAGGTGACTGTCCGGGGATCGTGACCAACATCCCCAACATTCCGGAAAACAAACCGCGTAGCAGTGACTTCCCTGAGACGGATGCGATTAAAACCAAAGCGACCAACACCAGCGCAAAATAATCGAACGAGCTTAATCGCGTCGAAATCACCGAAATAGGGCGTGCCAACATCAACAGGAACATCCAGGAAATCATCCCGCCGGAAAATGAAGCCATAATTCCCAGACCCAATGCCCGACCAGGTTTCCCTGCTTGAGCCAGTGGATAACCGTCAAGCGTCGTAATTACCGATGCCGGCGTTCCCGGCATTCGTAATAGGGTGGCGGTAATCAGACCGCCGGATATCGAACCAACATACATGGAAACCAGCAAGACCATCGCCTCACCGGGTTGCATGGCATAGGTCAGTGGCAGGGCCAGTGCAATTAACATTGCCCCGGTTAAACCTGGTATCGCGCCCACGGCGATTCCCAATGCCGTCCCCAGTAAAACCCACAACAGGTTCACAGGAGAAACAAAGGTCAGTTCGTACAACATATCCAGCATCGTGGGATCCCTATGGCAGTTCAATATGAAAAACAGATTGAAATACCGCAAAGATGATCAAAGGTACCAGAATGACCACATCGGCATATACCGGAATTTTGAAACCACGCAGCTTCAGCAGAGAACGCCCTGCGATAGTAAGACCAAAACAAAACATAAACAGCATGGTCAACCAGCGATAGTCTATGGGAAAGTACTCCAGAGCAAAGACATAGATCACCGTTACCAGTAAAGCCAGCCCTGCCCGTTTCCAATATCCCTGCGGTCTGGTTTCATCGGTCTGGGTTCCCTGATCTGCGGTTTTTTTTTGACGCAGTGAACTGAGAACCATTCCTGCCAGACTGGCAAGGGTTGCCAGTAGTACCCACATCGAAGTATTGGGCAATACATCCGGTGAGGCCGAATCGACACTTTGGATTTTCGAAATGCGATCGGCAAGTTCCAGCTTCATGGGTTCGCCCGTTTTGATCAACGGTTCACTAAGACGATGTGCCAGCTGCTTACGGACGATATCGGTCTGCATGCACTCCCGCAACAACTGTGCAATCCGGTCAATTTTGGCTTGATCCGTTCCCTTGGGAAACCACCAAAAGTGCATATTCGCATGAACAAAATCGAACCCCTGCTCGCGTGCCGTTGGGATATCCGCGACGCGGGGGTCACGCTGTTCAGCGCTGATGGCAATGGCTTTAAGCCCCCCGGCTTTATAAGCTATGTATTCACCCAACGAAAAAGCAGAGACATCGGCATGCCCGCCTTTGACTGCCTCGAAACGTTTCGCTCCCCCCCCCGTCTGTGTGTAACGAAAATGGGATCCGGGAAGCTGGCGTTCGAGAATCAGTCCCGCATAATGCACCGGCGCTCCTAAGTTGGCTGCAAAGACGAGTTGATTCGGACGGTCTTTGGCCGCCTCCATGATTTGCGACAACGAGTCATAGGGAGAGTCGTCTCGTACAGCAATAATAATTCTGGTTTTACCGGTAGCTGCTATCGGTTCAAACGACTCAGGACCATAGGGCACTTTACCGGACGACTGAGCTGTAATCAGTGCTTCATGCAGGATCATCATCGTATACCCGTCCGCATCTGCCTTTCTCGCCCGACCGCTTCCAATCGTCGCTCCTGCCCCTCCGACGTTTTGAATGACCAGTTCCTGACCCAGTAAATCGTTTTCGGCTGCCGCATGCTGGATCATGCGTGCAAAGGCATCACTTTCCCCTCCCGCCGTGAAGGGAACAATGACCGTAATCGGCTTGTTCGGGTAGACAGTTGGATCTGAACCGCTGCGGCTTTGGTCTATGGAAATCATTACCACAGCGGACAGGGTGCCTAACCACAGGGCCATCCTGAAGACAGTCTGCCAACGCAGCCTGGGTCGATCCAGTCCGGATTGTAAACGACTTGTTGATTGACTCGACATCCAACCTCTATCGATAGTGTCGCGTGCTACTGGAAAAATACACGATCCGCCGTACCACGCAGCAACCAGTCACGATCCCCCGCGGATAAAAAGTCGGCTTTCTTGATCAGGTCTATCGACGGCGCATAGTGGTGTCCCTTGACGACTTGAAACGGACCATCGCTGGCCCACATTAAACGCTCAGGGCCAAAGGCGTCCAGGCAGCGTTTGATCATCGGGATCAGATCGGTATAGGGAGCCTGTTTCTTTCCTAACGCGTAGTAGGCTGAAATCTTAACCGTTACATTTTTATGTTTCGCCAATTCACATAACGCAGTTAGATCGTTTTCCCGGATCTGGCCGTCGACCCCAATACGTGCAAAATGATCAATCACGACCGGGGTGTCCGGATGACGGCGGCACATCGCTGCGACACTCTCAAGATATTCCGCATCAATTAAATGGCACATTGCCAAACCATGGTTGGCACCCGCCTCCCACATCGCGTGCATGCCCGGTCCCGTTAACCATTGGTCGGCACGTTTCCCCTGCGAACGAATGCGAAATCCCCGCACGCCGCGGCGGGCCATTCTTAACATATCCCGTACCGGATGCGACTGCTCATCAACGATTCCTACCCCCCCAAACACATTCCGAAACTGCTTCATCATGTCCAGCATGTACTGGTTGTCAAGCTGATAGTAACTCATTTGAATCAGGACAATCCGCGTAACGCCCGTAGGGCGGCAATGAGCAAATAATTGTTCCGGTGTAAAACTTGGCGGACTCATGTCCGCCTTGACATACCCCGGAGCTAAAGGATAGGCCGTCGTATCAGGGGTCCAAACATGGACGTGGGCGTCAATGTAACCCGCATCCTGTTTCTGGGCCGTGAGTGGAGAATCGAGCATGGGAACCACCGCGGCGGTCATCGAGCCCGCCAAAAATTTTCTACGATCCGGATGAATCATGATTACCTCATCAGTCTTTGGGTTACGACGTTTTGGGAATCGATGCCGCGATAGATTGCCGCCACGAGTATCGTTTGATTGTAACGCTTTTACCGAGCCATCGTACAGTCGTTTATGCAGGGGTGGCGGGTAAGAACTCCGGAAGCGGAGATTGGGAAGCCACCTGAGTACGCTGCCATTGCACAGCAAGCATTACACAGTTAATCCCGGAACCAATTCCCAGCAATGCGAGGTGATCCCGTTCGGCAACCTGACCTGTTTGCGCGGCAATTGCCCAGCTGACCGGCAACGCAGCGGACCCTGTGTTTCCAAGCCACGAAAAAGTTGAATAATCATGCTCCAGCCGTAAATCCAGAGACTCCAGCATTTGTCGGCGATGGGCGGAACCGACTTGATGGCAAACCGTTTTACTGATTTGATCACGGGACCATTCAGCGTCTTTTAAAAACTGGCTAAACGTAACGACCCCCGTTTCGATTCCCCGGGCCATCAGCGCCTCTGAATCCGTATGCATCAGCGGACTCATCTGTTCGGCCACTGCCTCGTCCTTACCGCTGTGACACAATTCATGATGCGCTGTATTTGCCTGAGTGGTAATCGCCTTCAAACGATTTCCTGTCGAAGAAATATCGGCAGATGTGATTAACATTGCCGAGCTGGCCGAACCAATCGTTAATGACGCAACCGCCATCTTAATCGATTGACGCGTCCACTGCCGATCCTCGTTCAGGGAACGAATGGTGTTTTCCACTAAGGGGCCACCGTCCTCGGTGCCCACAACCAACGCCGCCTGAATTTGACCAAGTTCAATTGCGTTGGCCGCCATCGCCAATCCATTAAGCTGACCAAGACAGGCGTTGGATAGATCATAAATCACGCAGCTGGAGGGCAAGCCCAGTTCATGATGGACCCGACAAGCTGTCGCAGGTTCCAAATGATCGCGGCAAACACTGCCGTGGATCAACATACCAATCTGTTCGCGTTCGATACCGCTGGCAGCAATCGCCTGCTGCCCACTTTCAATGCTCTTGGTGCCAGGAAGGGTACCAGGTTCCCAAAACCGACGGGCCGCAATTCCCGTCATCAATTCAAGCCTACCCTCGGGTAACTCTAAACGTTCATATGCAGGCTGTAGACGACACTCAATTTCATCGCTTGTGACTATTTCACTGGGCAAAGTATAACCCAGCGACTCGATGCAGACATTGGTGTATTGCATGAATATTAAGTATCTAAAAAAAGACCACTCCGGCGCAGAAGCCGCCATTATAGTCCGTCGATGGTAAACAATCACCCCACCTGCCAACCCATGCCTTGACAGCAGCACATGCCAACATTACACCAACCCCGTCTCAAACCAGAGTTTCCAATTCAGCCCGTCCTATGCGGTAGCTTGCATCGACTCACACAAGCACCCGCTCAATTGATGAGTTTTGTAATAAACTATTTTTCTAGATTTAGTACCGGTGAGCAACCTGCTAGCACTAGATATGGTGGTGTGGCTTTTTTTTATCACATAATATCTGTGAAGCTTGAAATATACAGGGCAACTTGTAACAATCTGTACTTCTTGCTTCCCACAAGAATTCTCAGGTATTGCGATACCAGTTTTAGGAGAATACAGAACGGTTACCGAAAAGGATTTCACTCCCGGTTGAGTTACAAGATTTTGTACAGGGGGGGAAACGGAAGCGGAACCATTTCTTTACGTCATTCTAGATTCCATGACGGATAATGCTGTGAATAGTTCGCAGTGTAAAGTGATGACGGGAGAACATGTTCTGGGCAGCACCTGAAGAATGGATGCAGTTCCAACAAACGGATTTGTTTGTAATTGCAATCTTGCTTTCGCCGCCTTTCAGTTTCCATTGGGCTTTGACCTCAACAAGTACATCAGGTTGATTTGCTTAAGTAGGTTAGATCCGCAAGAACTTGAATCTCACCGGGACCGTTCTGGTTTTCTCTTAAATCGCCTTAGTTAGTTCGACTTGATTACTTTCCGTGATCCGGCGTGAACCCTAAGTATCTGAAAGGGATTGCAGATGCAAAAAAAACCACTGATTGGACTTAACCTTGATTTCAAATCAAAAACGCATGATACGGCCGCCTATTATTTTCTTTCGGCCGGTTATATTGACTGCATCATCCGTGCGGGAGGCATACCAGTAATGATTCCCATCATGGAAGATGAGGATGACATATCGGCGACTCTCGATCAACTTGACGGCTTCATTCTTGTCGGCGGCCTCGATCTGGACCCTCACCGTGACGGTTTCATGCGGCACACATCCTGTCGCATCATGAGTCCGCAGCGTGAAGCGTTTGACCGGATTCTATGTCGTCAGATTTGTGAACGTCGTCTTAACGTTTTTGGGATCGGTGTCGGCATGCAGCTACTCAACCTAACCATGGGTGGCAATCTGCATTTACACATACCCGAAGCCCTGCCCAATGCGGTACCTCACCGAGACAAACTCGATCCATCCCACCGTCACGGACTGGACATCGAGCCGGGATCCCTGTTGGAACGGATCTATGGTGATGGTGAAATTCGGGTCAACAGCAATCACCACATGGCGGTCGATGAGGTTGCACCGGAATTTACGGTAACGGCTCGCTGTCCCGACGGCGTCATTGAAGCCATTGAATCCACTGCGGATGACTGGATTGCGATTGGCACTCAATTCCACCCGGAAGCCCCTTCGGCCACGGCGATGGATTTTCGGATCATTGAGGAGTTCATAGAAGACGTCAAAATCATAGCCGCTGGTGGATCCCGTCTACAGGCAGCCTGATTCACCGACAGCAACCGACGTTGTTCGTACCGCACCACACCATTCCGCCTCCAGGCGGAAAGGTGTGGTGCGGTAAAACCACGTTTACCGTAGTTTTCTAAGAACCGTCTGCAAAATGCCGCCATTGCGGTAGTAGTCCATTTCCACAGGTGTATCAATCCGCACATGGACCTCAAAAGTCCTGACGGTTCCATCCTCGGAAGTTGCATGAACGGTCAGTGTAGACAAAGGTTGCAGAGAATCATCCAGGCCGACAACGTCGAATACTTCTTCACCCGTAAGCCCCAGTGATTTGTGGGTGTCTCCTTCTTTCAATTCAAGCGGAAGAACACCCATCATCACGAGATTACTGCGATGGATTCGTTCATACGTTGTAGCGATGACAGCCCGCACTCCCAGCAATTGGGTACCTTTGGCTGCCCAGTCGCGACTGCTGCCGGTACCATATTCCTTGCCGGCCAAGACCACCAACGGAACGCCTTCGCTTTGGTACTTCATAGAAGCATCATAAATGGACATCGTTTCCCCGGATGGAAGATACCGGGTCACCCCTCCTTCGGTTCCGGGAGCCAACTGATTTCGTATTCGGATATTGGCAAAAGTCCCACGCAGCATGACCCGATCATTTCCACGCCGAGATCCATAACTATTGAAACTTGCCGATTCAACCCCATGGTCAAGCAAATACTTACCGGCGGGACTGTCTTTAGCAATGGCACCGGCAGGTGAGATATGATCCGTGGTCGTACTGTCGCCCAGATAGGCCAGCACTCGTGCACCCTCGATAGGTTTCACAGGATCAATATCAACCGTCAAATCGACCATAAACGGGGGTTCCTGAATGTAGGTTGAATTCTCATTCCACTGGTAAATATCACCCGGCGTGATTTCGATGTCATTCCATTTCTGGTTTGAATCGAAAGCATTTCCATAGCGATCCCTAAACATTTCACTTTCAATGGAAGAATCCAATACGTTCTGGACGGCTTCTCGACTTGGCCAGATATCTTTAAGGTAGACGTCGTTCCCATCCCCGTCCTGGCCCAATGCTTCGGTTTCAAAATCAAACCGAGTCGTACCTGCCAGTGCATAGGCGACCACCAGCGGCGGGCTGGCAAGATAATTAGCTTTGACATCCTGATTGACTCGTCCTTCAAAGTTCCGATTTCCTGACAAGACGGAACAGGCCACCAAATCGCCATCGGCAATCGCCGCGGAAACAGGCGGTGGCAGTGGACCACTATTGCCAATGCACGTCGTACAGCCGTAACCCACCACATTAAATCCCAGCTGGTTCAGGGATTCGGTCAAGCCTGCTTTATCCAGATAATCACTTACCACTCGGGAACCGGGCGCTAAACTGGTTTTCACATGGGGCTGAACCTGCAACCCCTTCGCTATCGCATTCTGAGCGACCAGCCCGGCAGCAATCATTACGGAAGGATTACTCGTATTGGTACAGCTGGTAATGGCGGCAATCACAACTGACCCGTGCGTCAATTCAGCTTGACCGCCTTCCAGTTCAGCAATGGCCGTCGAATCCAGCGAGGCTCCCTCAAGCGCAAAACCACGTTCTTTTATGGGTGCTTGCATTGTCTCAACAAATGCCGATTTCATATCATCCAGTGCAATCCGGTCCTGAGGTCGTTTAGGGCCTGCCAGTGAAGGAACCACCTCAGACAGATCCAGTTTAACGTAGGATGAATACTCCGGTGTTGGAGCGTCTTCGGTCATAAACAAGCCTTGTTCCTGCGTATACCGCTCGACCAGTTCCACATCCTGTTCAGAACGTCCCGTCTGTCGCAGATACCTTATCGTTTCCTCGTCGACAGGGAAGAACCCCATCGTGGCACCATATTCCGGAGCCATATTCGCCAGGGTTGCCCGATCAGCCAGACTCATTCCCCGGACTCCCTTCCCGTAAAATTCAACAAATTTACCAACCACACCCTGTTCACGAAGGATTTCCACCACGAGCAGTACCAGATCGGTTGCGGTGGCGCCCGCCGGCAATGATCCGGTAAGTTCAAAACCAACAACTTCAGGCATGAGCATATAGATGGGCTGCCCCAACATCACCCCTTCCGCTTCAATACCCCCGACACCCCAGCCAACCACCCCCAGTCCATTAATCATCGTCGTATGACTATCCGTTCCGACAAGTGTGTCGGGTATGGCAACCGCTCCCTTTTGATCCTCACTGCGACAGACAACACTTGCAAGAAACTCTAAATTTACCTGATGGACAATCCCCACATTCGGAGGAACGACTCTGAAATTATCGAAAGCCTGTTGTCCCCAACGGAGAAACTCATACCGTTCCGCATTGCGTTTAAATTCCAATTCCAGATTTTCCGATAGTGCCGCCGCGTTGGCAAATTTGTCCACCTGCACCGAATGGTCAATCACCAGATCGACAGGGATCAGCGGGTTAATTTTTCGCGGATCCCCCCCCAGTCGCTGCATGGCCGAACGCATGGCTGCCAGATCGACAACTGCCGGAACGCCCGTAAAATCCTGCAGGACGACCCGGGCCGGTTTGAACGGAATCTCATGAGTACCCGGATCCTTGGCATTCCAATTCGCCAAACAGTGAACGTCTTCGGTCTGAACGACATAGCCATCGCAATTCCGCAAAACAGATTCCAGTAGAACACGAATGGAATAGGGCAGATTTGAGATATTCCCAATGCCCTGTTCCTGCAATCGCGAAAGACGGTAAATTCCTAATTCGCCCTGGCCACTGTCAAACGTATCCCGGGCATGAAACGGGTCGAACGGCGTTGCTTCACTCATGAAATTCTCTTCTCTTGTGTTGAATCAAAAATATACGTGTCCATGGATCTTCATTCGGAAGGTCGTTACTCCCGAAAGGCCGGGAACGACCCGTCTGCTACTGTCATAAACACGGGTCCCCATCGAATTGAAATACATCCTCTGGCAGGCATCCGTGAACGAATCGCCTCACCATTCCAGTCTATCGAAAGCCAGTGATTTTCAACAGTAGCCCTCACCGGGCCAGTCGAAAAATGCGTCTCCGCTCGGCGTCGGGACATTTATGGATTTGGGTTTTGCTTGAAATTGAGTGTGAGCTGCGGAGAATCATATTCGGCGTCAGGATTCAGTTCCTGATACAGCATGCTTGGTTGAATGTCACGATTATTCTGATATTTTCCATTCTCATAATTTGTCACCGCACCAGTCACTTCATGATAGAAGATCTGACAAATTTGGATGCCGGGATAGATTTTTACCGGCTGAACAGCAAACATTTCCAAAGTCCAGTACCCCTTAAACCCGACGTCCCCGAATCCGGCGGTAACATGCACGAATAGTCCGAGTCGTCCAATCGATGAACGCCCTTCGATCATTGGAACCAGTCCGTGTGTTTCCGTACGTTCCACCGTACGTGCCAGAAACAACTGATTAGGCGTCAGGACCATACCACTGTCAGGAATCTTCAACCGCCGCACGCGATTGACCTGACGCATGTCCAGCACGACTTCTTCGTATACCATCACTTCGTCATGCAACGTCAGGTTATAACTGTTGGGATTCAAATGCTCTTCATTGAAAGGATCAATGATGATCGAATCGCCGAGCCGATTTTGGATTTCCTGACCTGAAAGAATCATACCCGTCTTTCCTGTTCCCTTTCTTTTTTCCCGGTACGCGATTCACCAAACTGCGGTGCGTGCACGACGGGACAAAAACACCAGCCTTAGGTTATACCAATTCGTGGACAAAAACGCTTCATCGAACAATCTTCGCATCGTGGTTTTCTGGCATCGCAGATTTTACGTCCGTGGTGAATCATCCGGTGCGAATAGTAAATCCATTCCGTTTTGGGAAGCAAACCCATTAAATCACGTTCAACTTTCACTGCATCTGTTTCGCTCGTTAATCCTAACCGCCGACTTATTCTCCCCACATGGGTATCCACAACCACGCCTGACGGAATACCAAACTCGGTTCCCAGTAATACATTGGCTGTCTTACGTCCCACTCCCGGCAGAACCACCAGTTCCTCCAGAGACCGCGGGACCTCACCCTGATGACGATCAATCAGTTGCTGGCTACAGCCACGAATATTCCTGGCTTTCGAACGGAAAAACCCGGCACTATTGATTATTTTTTCCACCTGCTTTTGCGTCGCCGCAGCCAGATCAAAAGGCGTGGGATACTTTTTAAACAATTCTGCGGTCACCAAATTGACTCGTTCGTCGGTACATTGCGCTGAGAGGATGGTGGCAATTAACAACTGAAACGGGCTTTCATAGTGCAACGCACATTCCGCATCGGGGTATCCCTTGGCAAGGTGTCGCACAATTCGGCGAGCATAGTTTTTTTCTTCGCGAGAAGCTGTCATGAAATCTGAATAAAAAAGGGGAGGCAACCAAGGGGAGGCAAACAGGCTATAGTTTCACGTAACCGCATCGAGAACGCAAATAGTAATCCGAAAAATTTGTATAATCGGGGTTGAGTTTCGTGTATCGCTTTCATTGGCCATATTTTCCATGACCGACCATCCATTCAAAATCGAATTGTATCATTCCGGTATTGAGTTGTTTAATAATCTGGAATTTTTTGACGCCCATGATGAGTGGGAGGAATTATGGCAGGTCTACAGCGGGCCGGATCGCCGTTTTTTTCAGGGGCAGAATCAGGCGGCTGTCTGTCACTATCATTTTGGTAATGGCAACACCCGCGGAGCCAAAAAACTCCTGCACAGCAGCACAAACTATCTG
The DNA here is from genome assembly GCA_036150515.1 of Planctomycetota bacterium. Classification (GTDB taxonomy): domain Bacteria; phylum Planctomycetota; class Planctomycetia; order Pirellulales; family Pirellulaceae; genus UBA721. The sequence goes on along the minus strand of JAYZPA010000006.1, from coordinate 20,752 downwards.
CAGCCCTTTGCGCCCTATCACTTAGGTTTAGATGTAACGCAACTGATCGACGATCTCTTCGCCTGTTGTCAGGACATTCTGGACAGCACAGAAGCTTATCCTGATATTAAAATGGATCCGTCCCGAATACCCAAAATTGTATTAAGCAGCGATCAACAGCCTGAATGAGTCGCGGTTGCCAGCGGGGACGAGCCATGAGTCAAACCTTGGTAGGTCATTGACCAACCGGCCCCCCTGCATTTACGATGAATGATTCAAAGGGCTCCTGGCCAGCAACCCTGATCAGGGCATCACGGTAACAAAACAAAGGCCCTGGAGCTGGCCTCAGTGACACTTTACGGCACAGGATCACATGTCCGAATCCACAGAACCGCAATCCCCGTCCCCCGCTACTGAGATGGATCTGCCACGCATCGAAAAAGCGGTTCGTGAAATCCTCATTGGAATCGGAGAAGATCCAGACCGGGACGGATTATTAGAGACTCCGGCACGCGTGGCACGCATGTATGCGGAGATGTTCCGCGGGCTCACCCAGGATCCCCATATGCATACAGGCAAGTTCTTTGAGGAAAAGTACGATGAAGTTGTGTTGGTTCGGGATATCAGTTTTTGCAGCATGTGTGAACATCACTTGCTGCCTTTTGTCGGTAAAGCTCACATTGGTTACATGCCTAACGGTAAAGTCATCGGACTTAGTAAGCTAGCACGTGTATTAGAAGTCGTCGCCCGCCGACCTCAGGTCCAGGAACGACTCACCGAAACCGTCGCAGATCTCCTGCTCGAAGCACTGGATGCCAAGGGCATTGCAGTCATTATTGAGGCAGACCACAGTTGCATGACGATCCGGGGAGTCCGCAAGCCAGGTAGCCTGACGATTACTTCGGCTATGCGGGGTATTTTCCGCAGCAATCTGTCGAGTCGTTCTGAAATCATGCAACTCATCTACGGCAACAACCGCTAAGAGGGCGCACGTGGCTTTGCTTTGGGAAATTCTCCAGTTTATCCTGCGGCTTGGTTTTGGCATGTCGTTGATGATGACTTTCACCAGTTCCCGACTGGTAACCAGTGGGTTTTTCCGCGTCCATCTGTGGGTTTTGATGGGACTGAACGTCTTTGCATCGCTGGTCATCTGGACCGCAGGTGCTGAGCATGTTCCTCAGCAGCGGACAAATTTGCTCATCGTGGTAATTACCAATGCGGTCCTGAATTACGTGGCAGCCTGTGTCTGGCTTTACGAAAAGAACAGCATGGGAAAATTTCTCCTGTTGCTGATAACGATCCTAACCCTTGGTTCGGCCTATCAATCCACCCTTTTTCCATCCAATGCAACTCTCCAGCATAGTATCATCGTCATATTCGACATCAGCAGTGCCGGTGCCCTGTTGGGAACCGTCATGATGAGCATGTTGCTGGGTCATTGGTATCTGAATACCCCGGGGATGAAACTACAACCCCTGCATCAACTGCTCTGGCTCTGTCTGGCAGCATTATGTCTGCGATCGGCAGTTTCGGCAGCCGGAACGCTGGCGTATCTCAACACGAGCGACGTGGAGACAGCATGGTGGATTTTCCTTTCGTTACGCTGGATCACGGGTCTGGCCGCCACAACCGTCATGGTCATTTTGGCAAAATTAACGCTGCGTGTTCCTAACACGCAAAGCGCCACGGGAATTTTGTATGCCGCAACCGTGGTCGTTCTCATCGGAGAATTAACGGCCCAACTGCTGACGGAAGATATTCTGTACCCTCTCTAAGAACCCAAACAGAGGTTATAACTAACGATATCGTGATGGGAATGCCTTGATCGGCCCGAAGCGAGTGAACGAAACGGAGAGATATGAACGTTACCTTTCGCTGCCGTAATTGCAACAACACCAATCGCTGTGCGTACAACGCTGAGACGGAATCCCTGCGCTGTGCAGGATGTGCCACCGAGCATGTAATCCCCTCCACGGCGATTGGAAATGACCGAGACGGTCAACAGATTTTAACCCGCTGCATGGTCTGCCCTGGAGAAGAGTTGTATTATCGCAAGCAATTTAATCAGCGATTGGGAATTGCGATTATTATCACCGGTTTCGTGTTAAGCACGATCGCGTATGCTTCCTACCATTTAATGTGGGTCTATGGCATCCTGTTTTTTACGGCGGCGATTGACCTGTTATTTTATTTGTTCATGGGAAATCTACTACAATGTTACAAATGTAACAGCGAATACCGGGGGTTTGAAGATTCCCCTGAATACGCACCTTTCAGTCTCGAGGTGCACGAAAAATATCATCAACAGCGAGTCCGTTTGCAGCGTGAGGAAAAGGCAGCGGCCTGGCAAGAGAAACAGACCCGAGTCAGCCCTAAACCGAACGATCCAAGCAACCCCTAACACGGAATCAATATGGACCAGGAACGAGTCCGCATCCAGGAAGACCTGCGTGGCGTGATCGACGGTGAAGTTCGCTGTGACGATCTGTTTCTGCAACTCTATTCCAGCGATGCCAGCATCTATCAGGTACAGCCTATAGGCGTTATCCGTCCACGCCATGTTCATGACGTGGTGGCAAGTGTTCAATACGCCTCGGAACACGGAATATCCATTCACGCGCGAGGGTCCGGCAGCGGTTTAGCCGGCGAATCACTGGGCAGCGGTCTGGTTATCGATTTTTCCCATTACATGAGGCGGATTCTTGGATTTGACGGTGAATCCGTTCGTTTTCAACCCGGAGTGGTTCATGCCCGGCTCAATCGCTATCTGCACGGTCACAACCGAATTTTCGGTCCTGATCCCAGTACCGGCCAGGTTACCACCATGGGCAGCGTGTTGGCTTTGGATAACAGCGGCAGCCATTGGCTCAAATACGGCAGTGCCCGCAGCCATGTTGAAGAGCTGGAGGTTGTCTTGTCTGACGGAACGGTTTTACGTCTCGGTCGCGACTCCAATCTGGAGACGTTATGTGCGGTTCCGTCAAGACGCAACCGTCGCACCCTTGAAGATCAGCCCCCTGTGGCACGACTGGATGATATCCAGCAACGATTGCGTGGATTACTCACCACGCATCGAGACACCATCCGTCAGTTCACACCTCAATCACTCGTGCACCGCTGCGGATACCACCTCAATAATCTGCAGCAGGGTGATCATCTTGATCTGGCGAAATTGGTCACCGGATCCGAAGGGACATTGGCCTTAATCACCGAAGCCAAAGTACGGACGGATCCCCTGCCGGCTCACACCGGTGTCCTATTATTGTTTTTCGATCGCATCGAGAAGGCCATCCAGGCCTCGGTGCAATGTGTCAAAATGGATGTCACCGCCTGTGATCTGCTGGACCGTCGTTTATTAGTGTTGGCCCGGGATACGGATCCGCGTTTTATCCGTTCCATCCCCAGTGATGCGGAAGCAATGTTACTGGTGGAAGTGATTGGGGACAGTCGAACGGAAGTTCGCGATCGTCTGGCACATATTGCCGAACAGATCCACAGAGCCACGCAGCTCGCGTTCGCCTCGCGAATTGCCCTTGAAAAGGAAGAAATCCAGCAAGCCTGGTCGCTCACGCAAAACGTAATCCCCACCCTGTATCGACTCAAAGGAAACACACGTGCAATTCCTTTAGTCGAGGATATCGCCATCCCCCCGGGACAAATCCCCACCGTCCTGCCGTTATTACAGGAAGTATTACGTAAGCATCAGGTTACCGCTTCCATGTTCGGTCATATTGGCCATGGACAGTTGCACATTCGCCCGTTTCTGGATGTCAACGATCAGGACGATGTACGAAAGTTGCATGCGTTGGCAACTGAATTATATGAGCCTGTCGTGAGTGCAGGCGGCAGTATCAGCGGTGAACACGGAGTTGGCCTGAGTCGAACCTGGTTCATGCGTCGCCAATTTGGTCCTCTTTACGAAGTATTTTCCGAAGTAAAACGGCTGTTTGATCCACTGCATATCTTCAATCCCGGCAAGGTGATTGCCGAAATGCCGCAGCCGATTCATAACAACCTCCGTCCCCTGGGGCATAAGCCGGAAGGCTCACCCGGATCCCCGGTTCATGCCCGGTCCGCCGCACCTGAAATCACTGGTAATTCACTCCAACTGGCCTGGACTCACGAAGAATTGGCCTATGCCACGCGAAACTGTAATGGATGTGCTCGCTGTCGGACGGAAGATGAAGATACAAGGATGTGTCCTATTTTTCGGTTTGCACCACGCGAAGAAGCAAGCCCCCGCGCAAAAGCTAATTTGATCCGCGGTGTCATCACGGGCCGCTTACCGCTGACTGCAATGCAGGATAACGAATTCAAACAGATTACCGACCTCTGTGTGAACTGTCATCAATGTCGCATTGAGTGCCCGGCGGGTGTTGATATTCCACGCATGGTAACCGAAGCTAAAGCTCAGTATGTTGCAACCAATGGGATGCGGTTTTCCGAATCTCTGTTCACACGACTCGATCGCACAGCACGGTGGGCCAGTCGGTTTTCTCGCTTCTACAACTTTGCCATAGGCAACCGCCAATTGCGGTGGATTATGCAGAAATTTACCGGATTGGCTCAGGGACGCAAGCTCCCGGAAATCGCGCGGACCAGCTTTTTGAAATCCGCCGTACGACAGCGTCTTGATCGTCCCTCGCGTGAAGAAGGCGAGAAAGTCGTCTATTTCTCGGACGTCTATGCCACCTGGTTTGATCCCGCTCTGGCAAATGCGGTGGTGAGAATCATGCAGCACAACGGCATTCCGGTTTACGTTCCGCATAATCAATTATGGTCTGCCGCTTCCGCCATTGCCGAAGGGGACATCCCCTACGCACGGCGGATTGCTCAGAAAAATGTAAAGCTTCTCGCAGATGCCATTCGGCAGGGTTATACCGTCATCACTTCCGAACCCTCCGCCTCGATGTGCCTGACTCAGGAATATCCTGCGCTGCTGGATGATGATGATGCCAATTTGGTCGCCGAAAACACACAGGATGTCTGTCACTACCTTTGGAACCTGCACCGACGTGGAAAACTGGAATTGACCTTCAAACCGCTGAATTATCACGTCGGTTACCATCTTCCCTGTCATCTGCGTGCATTAAATCAACATACGCCCGGAGAACACCTATTACGCCTGATTCCCGGTATGCAGGTCCAGCGTATCGAAAAAGGATGTTCGGGAATGGCCGGTGTTTTTGGTCTGAAGCACGTAAATTACCGCAATAGCCTGCGAAGCGGCTGGGGGTTGTTAAGTACGATGCGGGATTCTGAAATACAGGTTGGCACGACCGAGTGTAGCGCGTGTAAAATACAAATGGAACAAGGCACGACCAAACCAACCCTACACCCCATGAAATTGATGGCGCTGGCTTATAATCTCATGCCGGAAATACAACAACAATTAACGAATCCCAAGCGAGATCTGATTGTATCATGACGCTGCAAATCAAACTTTTTGCCGCCGCGGCACAACTAGCCGATGCCGATCAACTGACCGTCACCTGCCAGTTTCCGCTTACATTGCAACAACTTCGCGACCAGATTCTTCAAGAAAATCCCGCGTTGGCTGACATTATCCCCTTTTGTCGAATTGCCGTTGACCACGAATTTGCAAATGAAGATTGCTCTATCAGTGCAACATCCGAAGTCGCTCTGATCCCCCCTGTGAGCGGAGGCTAACCCATGCCCGTCGCGATCATACAAACCACCATCGATACGCAACAACTCCTCGAGCGGACGCACAGTACGCGAGCCGGGGCAATGTTGCTTTTCGTGGGAACCACTCGAGAACTGACCGGTGACCGCGGTACAGACTGGCTCGATTATGAATGTTACGAACCCATGGCTCTGAACAAACTAAAGGAACTGGAATCCAGCGCGCATCAGCAATGGGAGATCACCGCTCTGGAAATCGTTCACCGTACCGGCAAGCTATTGCCGGGTGAAGCAAGTGTGGCCATTGCCGTCAGCTCACCACACCGGCAAGCAGCATTTCAATGTGGCCAGTGGCTGATTGATACACTAAAGGAGGAAGTTCCCATCTGGAAAAGGGAACAGTTCAGCGACGGACAGCAACAGTGGATTCATCCCGAAATGGAACAATCACAACCCCATGACTGAAAAACAACCATTAATCGACGGCTGGGGACGTGTCCATTCCAGTCTAAGGATCAGTGTAACGGATCGTTGTAACATCCGTTGTTTCTACTGCATGCCCGAGGAAAATGTTGAATTCAAACCACGTGCTGAAATCCTCTCCTTCGAGGAAATCACCCGTTTTGTCAGCGTTGCGGCCCAACTTGGAATTCGCAAATTGCGGATCACCGGCGGGGAACCTCTGGTTCGATCAGACTTGCCTGACCTGATTACAGCTTTGACGACCCTGCCGGGCATCGACCAGGTAGCAATGACAACCAATGGTGTTTTACTTGAATCCTTTGCAAAAAAACTTAAGCAGGCGGGTTTGCAAAGGTTAAATATCAGTCTGGACACACTTGATGATGACAAGTTCTTTCAACTGTCCCGCCGTCGTGGGATCAGCGACGTGATCGCCGGCATTCACGCCGCCGAAAAACTCGGTTTCGATAAAATTCGACTCAATGCCATTGCGATTCGCGATATGACCGAATCAGAAATCATCCCGCTGGCGGAATTTGCACGAAAGTTCAATCTGGAATTACGTTTCATTGAATTTATGCCTCTCGACGCAGAAGATGGATGGCAACGGTCTCAGGTTTTAACCGGAGATGAAATCAAACGCTCGCTGGAATCTCAGTTCGGAAAACTCGTTGCCCGACCACGCGACGATCCCAGTCAACCAGCAGTGAATTACAGTTTTGCAGACGGTCACGGTTCGATCGGGTTTATAAACCCTGTTTCTCAACCATTCTGTGGCGACTGCAACCGACTACGGATTACCGCCGAAGGCCAGTTGAGGAACTGTCTGTTCTCGACATCCGAATGGGATGCGCGACAGTTGCTGCGGCACGGGGGTAGCGATGATGATCTGGAATCAATGATTCGCCAGTGTATCGCTGCAAAAAAACCTGCTCACGGAATCGACTCAGACGATTTCAAGAAACCGCAACGCGCCATGTTTCAAATCGGCGGTTGACGCAACCTCTAAATCTTAACTCGCCGCCTCTGTATTTCAATCTGCTCCAAAGCCACGACAGGTCCCTGCCCGCTGCCAGGACAGTCGCTGCAGGTTTGTTTCCATGTCTCCGGACTCTCCAGATTGGACTCCCAAAACGGCCATGTTCGACATTGGGAAGGACGCACACCGTAAACACGGCAGTTACGCTTTACCGAATCAAAAAACACGCAATCACCATTGGGGAACTCCACCAGAGAAAGACGCGCACCAATACGACGCGTATACTGGTCCCGAAACTCCTCTTCATCCACGTTCTGTGAATCTGCTAATTGCCTGACCTCTTCCGGCGTGACCCACACAAAACCAGGGGCTCCGGTGCAGCAATCTCCACATTCGCTGCATTGAAATCGTAATCCCTCTCGATACCATTTCACGTCGTCGCCTGCCATCGGATGGTTCCTGGTCACAAATTGGGCCTTCTTGAACACTCAACGTACCAACGTTTGCAGGGTTCGGTTATTCCAATTAGGCAGATTTTAACGATTATTTCAAGTTCTTACCGATACCATTCGATATTAATCATAGGGAACATTGCGCCGTCAACCGATGATCAACGTCCTTTGATTCCCGGTCGCCCTGGATACCGTGAGTTGCCAATAACCAAATACCCAACATGGTCATGTCCCAGAACAAGACAAAGAAAGATATTGCCCGAATCGTTGCCGAAGAGGTCGGCATAACCCAACTGCAATCCAAATTACTGATTCAAAAAACGTTTGACACAATCATCGATATTTTGCAAAGAAACCGGCGGATTGAACTGCGAAATTTTGGTGTTTTCGAATGTAAGACGCGGAAAGCACGCATCGGACGGAATCCCAAAACGGGTGATGAGGTGAATGTCCCGGAAAAGATCGTGGTTACCTTCAAACCTGGAAAAAAAATGGAGGTGGCTGTCCGTGGCTCCGTTGCCAACTTGCAAACGAGCCACAAAACCACCGGACAATCACCTCAGACCATCACCGAAACGACTTAAGATCCAACAAATACTAATGATGTCCTGAAAGACATATTGCAGCCAAACCATAGATTGTGTACTTATACCCAACGCACATAGCAAAAACACTGTTTCATTGCGTCACCAACCACAAATAACGCTCGTTTTTACGGGCACGAACGATCACACCAACACCTTTTTCAGGAATTGGTGAACAAGGCATCTCAAGGAGGATTTCAATGCGACGCCTGTTTTTTGCAGTAGCCCTTACTATATTGCTCACCACCAGCATCGGTTGTGTCATCCCGGCTTTCTCGGGTGACCGTCCACGCCGGACGCAACAATTGATTTTTACGTCGGAAAATCAGCGACAGATTCTCAATTTTTGGGAACGTTTCTGGCATTTAGATCAACCCGACCATATGGCCCCGCAGCGCGTTCACGGCGGTGTCATTTAGCAATCGGCCGAAATGCGTTTTTCTGCTCCCATGCGCGGTATCGTCCTCCGTTGCGGTCAGTACATGTCTAGCCGTCATGGTTGTATCCAATGAACGCTTAAAATGAGCGGTGCGACAATACGGAAAACGACTTACCCGCATCCAAAGGCTCAGTTTTTTTCGCACAGACGCCACGGAGTTAATTGAGAAATTCAGAGTTGCGGGTTAAAGTACGGTGTAGCGTTTTTTAGACCCGTATGATCCTCTACCCCTCGGGAAAGCACTTTCCTTTTGACGACACAACTCGACCAATCCGCTCTACAAGTCCAATTGGGCAGGCTCACACTTCCCAACCCCATCATGGTGGCGTCTGGCACGTTCGGTTATGCACGCGAGATGGAAAACATCGTCGATCTTAGTCGTCTGGGAGGCATTGTACCCAAGACCATTACCTCACGCATGCGCAAGGGGAACGCTCCGTGGAGGACCGTTGAAACCTCGTCAGGATTGCTTAACTCCATTGGTTTAGACAACGACGGCATGGAAGCATTCATCGAGCATCACCTTCCCTATCTCGCCGGACTTTCCACCCCTTTGATTGTCAGTATCGCCGGCGAAAACCTGGACGATTATATCGACATGGCGCGTCGACTGGGCAACGAGTCCGGGGTGGATGCGTTAGAACTCAATATCTCCTGTCCCAATGTGGCTCATGGCGTTGATTTTGGAAACAATCCGACGCACTGCGAGCAGGTGGTTCGCGGCGTCCGCGAGGCGTGTGCCCTCCCTGTCCTTGCGAAACTCACTCCCAACGTCACCAGTATTGTGGACATTGCCGCCGCAGCCGCGGCGGCCGGAGCAGATGCGGTTTGTCTGACAAATACCCTGTTGGGAATGGCGGTGGACTGGCGTAAACAGCGTCCCATGTTAGGAAACAATGTTGGCGGACTTAGCGGTCCCGCCATCAAGCCGGTGGCATTACGGTGTGTTTATCAGGTCTCGCAGGCGGTTGATATTCCGATCGTCGGGATTGGTGGAATTGCCTGTCTGGACGATACAATGGAATTTCTGGTCGCCGGGGCGAGCGCCGTCCAGATCGGAACCGCAAATTACTATGACCCGACGATCACCATGAAAATTCTTGACGAATTGCCGGCGGCCCTCACCGACCTGGGTACGGAGCAAATCGAACATATCGTCGGATCCATTAAACCCAATACCCCCTAGAGTAAATCGATGCGTGTATTATCCGGAATCCAACCCACAGGTCGTTTTCACTGGGGAAATTACTTCGGCGCCATTCGCCAGTACATCGAACTCCAAAACGAAGATGAAGCCTTCTATTTCATTGCCAACCTGCATGCCCTGACAACCATTCGTGATCGTGACGAATTGAGTGAATTAACCCGAGCGGCCGCACTGGATTTATTGGCTTTGGGATTAGATCCGTCATTGGCCACTTTATTTGTCCAGTCTGACATACCTGAGATTTCGGAATTGACATGGATCCTGATGACCGGGACACCGCTGGGACTACTGGAACGCTGCCACGCATTTAAAGAGAAAAAAGAAAAAGGCATTTCGGCCGATGCCGGACTCTTTACGTATCCAGTCTTAATGGCCGCGGATATTCTGGCGTACGACTCGAATTGTGTCCCCGTTGGCCAAGATCAGGTCCAGCATATTGAAGTGGCTCGCGATATTGCCCGTAGCTTTAATCATCATTACCAGGAGTGCTTTGTTCTTCCGGAAGCGCGATTGCTGAAAGCATCCGCCAAAGTACCAGGCACCGATGGTGAAAAGATGTCCAAGAGTTACGACAACGTAATCCCTGTTTTTGAAGAACCGAAGCCCTTACAAAAACAGATCATGCGGATCGCCACGGACTCACGGGCCATGGAGGATCCCAAGGATCCTGATGAAGATCATCTGTATCAGTTGTACAGTTTGTTTTGTACCAAAGAGGAACAGAACGCAATGGCAACCATGTACCGAAAGGGTGGTTTTGGATACGGGGATGTGAAGAAAAAGATTGCGGAGTCGGCCGAAGCCTATTTTGGACCGGCAAGGGAACGTCGGGCAGCGATGGAGAAGGACTCAGGCTATGTACGCGACGTCCTAGCCGCCGGAGCCCAAAAAGCCCGCGCGAAAGCGGGCGAGGTATTGGATCGCGTACAACATGCAACAGGAATCGTGCGATGAATATCATTGGACTGGGAACGGACATTATTGAATGCCTGCGAATTGCCAAGATGATTGAGAAACATGGCGAATTGTTCCTGCAACGTGTTTACACCCAACACGAAGTTGCCTATTGCAGCAGCCGCAAGGCGGCGAATCAGCATTATGCTGGACGCTGGGCGGCCAAAGAAGCCGTCTTAAAAGCCATGGGGACAGGGTGGTCACGTGGAATCCGCTGGCGTGACATCGAAGTAAAAATCGATCTCCGCGGAAAACCCAGCGTTCTCATTCACGGTACCGCGCATGAAATCTGTGCGGAACTTGGGATTACGGATGTGATGATCACCATCTCCCATTGCCGCTCACACGCAACGGCCACGGCCATTGCCGTCGGGGAATGAACGCGAACGGCCGACTCCCCATTGCCGGTAATCACCTGCTGAGCAAATCGACTCGTCGAAGAGACTAATTTTCCTTTACATAATCTTCCTGAAGCTCTTCCGGCTGGTATCCGGCCTCGCATACCTGCCCCTCCACCGTTTTGATGATGGGAGCAGGATTTTCAGACTCGTGGTTTTCAAGAGCGGCTTCCCATTTTTTACGTATATCATCTTCCAGCTTCGTCCACGCGCCCCGCCCACGGCACTTTGGATAGCGGGAACAACCCAACCATGGCCCCCGTGCACCGTTACGGAGATACAAATGAGAATCACATTTGTTGCACTCCAGATCGGTTTCCAACGGAATGATCTTTGGCAGGGCCAGACCCCCTTTTTTCTTGTCAATATTAACGATGCCACCACAGTCCGGATATTTTACACAGCTTAGGAATGCTCCAAATCGACCCGTACGCTTCATCATCGGATCGCCGCACTTCGGGCATGCAATATTGGTAATTTCCGGGTTGATGGGGCGCCCTTCATGATCGATCGGAGCTGCGTATTTACAGCCATCTTCCATCGCGGACGCAATCGTTACCACACGCTCCTTGTCCTCGGCACTAAGTTTGGAGTAGGTGGTTTTCTGTTCACAATCCGTACAGGTCAAAAACGGTCGGGCGCGGGCCGTTTTTCCTTTGTTCACGCCCATCGATTCTATGCCGCAACCGGCACAGGGGATATCAATCGGAACCGGAGGAACGCGGAAGCCCGTACAGCTGAGAAATCGGCCGTTACGACCAAATCGATATTCTGTTCGCTTACCACAATCCGGGCAGAGGTATTCTTCAGGAGCCAGTTCTGTCTCCGCTTTGGCGTGCGTCATGTTTTCATGAGCTGTATCTAATTCCTGACTAAACTGACCGTAAAACTCATGTAAGAACTCCGTCCAGACGCAACCGCCGTTTTCGATTGAATCCAACTGCTCTTCCATCCATTTGGTATAGCCATATTTCATCAGTTCGGGAAAACCTTCCATCAGTTTTTCCGTTACTACTTCTCCCAAATCTGTGGCAAAAAACTGAGTGCCCCGTTTATCCACATACTGGCGATCCTGAATCACTTTGATGATCGATGCATAGGTACTCGGGCGGCCGATCGCTTCGGATTCCAGCTTTTTCACCAGAGATCCTTCGTTATAACGCGGAGGCGGCGATGAGAACTTCTGTCTCGGTTCGATGGTAAACGGTGCAAGTTGCTGGCCCTCGGTTAAGTCCGGCAAGGTCTGCTCATCACTTGATGTCGGCACACCGGTCGCTCTATAAAAACCATCAAATTCCAGGACCCGTCCGCTGACTTTCAGAACGGCGCCGGTATCCTGATCGCAACGCTGTAATTGAACGGTCGTCACATTCCAGCGGGCTTTGGTCATCTGGCAACCCAGAAAACGGTTGTAAATCAACGCATACAGTTTCTTTTGATCTTCATCTAACGAACCGGCAACCTTCTCCGGTGTCAAATGGACATACGTTGGCCGTATGGCTTCATGTGCCTCCTGAGCACTTTTGTTGGAAGAACCATAGTAATTAGGATCCGGGGGCAAATAAGCCTCTCCGAATTGCTTATCAATATGCTCGCGTACATGAACAATCGCCTCTTTGGAAATCGCCGTCGAATCAGTACGCATGTAGGTAATCAGGCCAACATGCCCCTCGCCCGGTATGCTCAGGCCTTCGTATAATTTTTGAGCAACCCCCATCGTCCGACTCGCTGTAAACCCAAAGGTGTTCGAAGCGGCTACCTGCAAGGTACTGGTAATAAACGGAGCGTCCGGCTTTTTAGTCGTCGGTTTGGTTTCCATCGAATCCACAGCGTAACGTGCATCCATATCCATGTCACCCGTGACCTGCCGGATATATTTTGCCGGACCTTTTCCGTCCGGATCCTCGGTGGTCGTGACCTGAACATTATTCAAGCCGACCGCCGATACGGCGGCTACAATTTCTGCTGACAAATCCTGTGGATCCTCGGAGCTGCACTTTACGGAAAACTTCTCCCCGCCCACACTCAGCAGCTCCGTCTTGATCCCCCCATGCTGCGCCAACCAGGCATTCTGGCGTTTCCGGGTAGGCGACTTCCCTTTTTCATCCAACGTCGCCATGAAATCAGTCCATGTTGGAATCAGCGTAGCCGCCTGATCCGTGTCCAATGTCAAATTTGCAGTCACCGTCCACGATTCGTCCGGAACGTGTGCCCGGATTTCTAATTCGCGCTGAACAATCAGTCGTACCGCAACGCTTTGTACTCGCCCGGCACTTAAACCGCCGGCTACTTTTTTCCACAACAGGGGTGACACCTGGTAACCCACGATTCGATCCAAAATGCGCCGTGCCTGTTGAGCATTCACTTTGGACATGTCAATTGAACGCGGATGTTCAAACGCCTGAAGGATCGCTTCTTTGGTGATTTCGTTAAATACAACTCGGTGTAACTTGGTCTCGTCCGCCTTCATCGCCTCCGCTAATAGCCAGGCAATGGCTTCGCCCTCCCGATCCAGGTCGGTTGCTAACCAGATCCCGTCTGCCTGTTTGGCAGCTTTTTTGAGTTTGGCAAGTGTCTTCTTTTGTCGTTGAAGGGTTTCGTAGGTTGGCTTGAAATCGTCATCCAAATCAATGCCCGGAACCGGAGACTTTACTCCCTTGGGATTGCGTCTTGGTAAATCCAACACATGGCCAACACTCGCTTCTACCACATAATCATCGCCTAAGAATCTGGAAATCGTCCGGACTTTTGCGGGGGATTCGACAATGACAAGATGCTTGCTCATGGACAGTGAAACTATTCCTGATTTGAAATTCTGTTGATCGTACGGCCTAAAACCCTAAAGGCTACTCCGTAGCGTTCTTACAATAATCACGCTTCTATATATATGCAATCGGTAGACCCGTCAGAATTCAGTAATTATCTGAAATGCCACACCGTTCACAATCGATAATCCGTGGGGCTCGGTGAATTGTCCTAAACCCAAGCTTTCTCGAAGTATTATCTGCATGTTGAACGGCTTTTCTTGAGTCGGACGTTCCGAATTCTCCTACAGAATCCTAAACCAGCACCGATACAATGAACACGAAAGGAACCCCCAAAATGTCGGGGTCCCCTCTGCCCACCGTACGATAACGGACGTTATACTGAAGCGATATTGGGGTTTGTAAAACAAACAAAACCACTTAAAATCACTGAATTCAATGGCCCTTCCCGTATGGCTTCCTCCAAATTGATTTTAAAATCAAAGGGTGCCCTCACGAAAAGAAGCCACGCATTGCCCTTAGATTTTTCCTTACACGTATTCATCGTTCACAGATGAACCATTAATACGTTATTTTTTCACCTGTCAAGACTTAATTGGAATCTTTCCGTTACCGGAACGACTATACGATGGCAAAATCAAAACGTCCAAATCGCATTTACGGCCGAAATAAAGATCAGCAAATAGACCGCGTAAAAGCAGCGCAGGAACAATTACACGAAGAGCGCATCGCGAAGTCAAAAAGAGATGGGACCTTCAAGGGACCCTCCATGTTCGATTTTGTTTCTCGTCACAAACTCGCCGTGTATGGCACAGTACTCTTGCTCGCTGTAGGGGCATTTGTCGTTGGCCCTTCTTTGATGTCCGTTCAGGGGGGAGGATCCGCCGACGGATACCGCGGTACGAATGCCGTCATTGCAAGCTGGGATACAGATGAACTCACCGAAGCGCAGGCAATTGAACTGCAGGAACGAACTCAAACGCTGCAACAATTCATGTCGGCGCTGGTGCAAAATGCCTTTCGAAACATCCAGGGCGGGGAATTCCCCAATGTGGATCCTCTGGCGCTCAGTTTTCAACCCCTGCATCCCGTCGATTTGCAGTTTCTTTCCAGCATTGCCAACCAGTATGACATGGGTGTCACCACCGAAAGGGCCGCCGAATACTTACGGGAACTTGCTAAGTACAGTACGCAGGAAGAAGTGGACTCCGCCAAAAAACGGACGCTGGGAAATTCATCCTCTAATGAAGCAACGCTCGAATTACTCGCCAGAATGATCGCTTCACGACAAATGGCTCAAATGGGCGGTATCGGAGTGCCCCAGGTTCCGTCCATATCCGATCGCTGGATTAGCTATAAACTGCTAACGGATTTACATCAGTTTGAAATGCTGCCGGTTGCAATCGAATCGGATAAGATTACAGCTCAACCCACAGATGAGGATTTACAGGAATTGCTGATCGCAGGACGGGAGCATTTCGCCGATGAGTCCGGACTCACCCCCGCTCAGGGTGCCCAAATTGGTGATCGCATTTTTCGTAGCGGTGGAGCCATTTCCCCTCCACGTTACCAGTATCAAATGCTTGCGTTGAACCATGATGCTTTTGAAACACTCGCCAAACATCAGATCGAAAATGAAATCGCTCAGAACGAAGATTTGCTCGTGCGGTTTTACGAGACAAATATCGAAGATTATCCAGAGCCTGACGAAACACTGGATGATGTGGATACACAGGCAGATCAGAACAATGACGATCCTGAAGGGGACGATCCTGAAGGGGACGATCCTGAAGGGGACGATCCTGAAGGGGATGATCCTGAAGGGGATGATCCTGAAGGGGATGATCCTGAAGGGGACGATCCTGAAGGGGATGGTTGCCAATCGGACGACGAACCGAATTCTGCTGAAAATGAAGACGCGCCCGCTGACGAACCTATGCCGAACGCCATCGTCGACGATCCAACCGGCGATCCCCCCCCATCCGAACCCGAGGATCTTACCGGTTTGGACACGCCGATCCCTCTGGAACCTAACGTGGATCCAGCCAGTTTAGAGACCCCCGACAGTCCGCCGCCGGTCAAGCCGATGCCGTATGAGGAAGCTCGTGAACAGGTGCGTGAAGATTACATTCGAACCAGCCTGCCAACACGGGTGAATGCGTTAATTGACGTTGAAAAATCGAATCTACAGCAAAAAATGGAAGCGTTCGCGGACCAAACCTTGGGCGATAATGGTGTTGCAAATTATGAGGCTATCTCGCGGGCGTTGGACACGGAGTCTGTGGACGACGATACATCGGTGGTTGAACCCATTATTGAGGCAGCCCACCAGACGTTGGCGGGTTTGGCTGAGGAAATGAACACGCGACTAACCATGGCGTTAGCGGTGGAGCCAGAACCAGCAGAGCCCACGGAGGATGCGGCGTCCGATTCGGAGTGTGACGACGAACCAGCCACGGACGAACCAGCCACGGACGAACCAGCCACGGACGAACCAGCCACGGACGAACCAGCCGAGCCTCCGGTCTTCGTCGAGTTTGTAAATTCACCGTTGATATCTGCGGTTCACGGCCCCATGATTTCAGGCCGCAATCCTGGTTCCGCATCCTTTGGATATGAGGGAGCGGCCACACCGGAATCTCCATTTCTGGGATTCACAGAAACGGGTGTCAGTTGGCACAAATTAATTCGTACGGCATACAAAGCTCATGGACAAGCCGATGGCAATGCAACTCTTCAGACCTTGTTTATCGATCATGATTTCTTAACCTATCATGAAGATCAGTCAGGTGAATTTGGTACCACCTACACCTTCGTTTACTGGCAGGTTAATCAGACATTGCCAACGGCATTTGAGGACATCCATCTAAACAATCGTGACGTCCGTGCCAATCTGACATTAGCATGGCGTAAAGGGGAGGCTATTCAGGCCGCGCGAACGCGTGCTGATCAACTGCTCAAAACCTATGTGGATGCCGGTGATCAACAGGCATCCTTTGCCGCAGTATTGCCCGAAGCAGACGCGGTTCAGTCTTTCATGACCGCACCGGTAACATTTCTACGGGCATCGCCCACGAGTGGACCTCGTGGTGGGATGCAGATCGGTTTGCAGTCAAATACGATCAACCGAGAACTTACGGCCGGGCAAGTCGCTGAAAACGAGAAGACCAGCGATTTTAGCGAAATGCATTCACCCCGCCAGATTCCTGACATCTATGACGCCATCGCTGGTCAGGAATCCGGAGCGTCGCTGATGTTCACTAAAATGGAGATCGGTAAACAGTCGGTGATGGTGATCCCTGATTCAACCGCCAGGTTTTTTTATGTGGTACGTAAAATTGAAACGATCAAATCTCAGGGCGCTGATCCACCACCGGCGAATTCGATTGACGGATTCAGGAACATGGTTCAGTACCTGCGTTCCGGCACCATGGGCTCCGGTGATTTCAGCCAAATTATGAATGCCGGCGCCACAGATACGATGTATCGCGGAGGTCAGCAGGCACCGGGAACGGCGGGCATGATCTCGAATGCATTCATGTCCTATTTACGGCAGGCCCATAGCTTCAACACCGACTTTAACCAATAACATGGTCGTCAAGGCGTTTATTCTGTGTATCGTTCTGTTGGCTTTGACAGGCCTGTGGTTGTGGTTTCGCCGGATACGCCGCACCCGCAGATCTGCTGATCCGCGAGCCTCTTCCGATCAGCACTCCGATCCCGTTACCGCACCTCGGCCACGGTTATCTGTGGCAGAATATGAAAAGCAGCAAGCACTTTTTCTTAAAAACCGTGCAGATTTGTCACAACGGTTTTTCTCCCTTGTTTCGGTATCGGGGATTCCCAAGGGATTAACATGGAAAAGCTGTGATTTTAATGAAGAGATCCTGTGGGTCATTGAAAAACAGTCTGCCGATCTCCATGCGTTGATTCCGGCGGTGATTTATTTTGAAGCCATTGCGGGAGGTCCGATGGAAGAGGTCGAAGCCGTAGGCAACGCCAGAGTGGCAACCGGGTTGTTTTATTTCAACGGTGAACACTGGGATACATCAGGTCACGTCCTTTTCAATCTGGATCCGGAGGAAGTTCTGTCTCGCCACGAAGACGATTACGACCGCTGGACATCGATTTAATCGGGCGCGAAGATCTCCGACATACCTCTTTCATCACCGCTGGTACGTCAGCATGGTTGAATTCTGTCCGTTGCGTTGCCACAATCAACAGGATATTGGCCGCTCCTACGTTTCCAAACCATCAATCAATCGGATCAAAGTCCAACCCATGCCTATCCTTGGTGCTCATATGTCCATCGCTGGTGGATATTACAAATCGATCGACCGCGGGGCCGAAGCCGGATGTCAATGTATCCAGCTCTTTACCAAGAATAACAATCAATGGCGTGCCAAGGACATCACGGACGAAGACATTCAGCGGTTTCATCAACAGTGCCGGCAGCACAACATCCAGCATACATTGTCCCATGCCTCCTATCTGATCAATTTAGGTTCTCCCAAGGACGAACTTTGGGAAAAATCGATTGCCGCTTTTGTCATTGAGCTGCAACGTGCTGAAATGCTCGGAGTCCCTTATGTCGTTGTTCACCCGGGTTCCTACACGACCAGCACTCCTGAGCAGGGCATCGAACGGATCGCTCGCGCGCTGGACAAGGTACACCAGCAGACCGCGGACTTAGCAACGCAGTGTCTGCTGGAAACCACAGCGGGCCAGGGTTCGAACATGGGTTGGCAACTTGAAGAACTTGCGTGCATGCTGAATCAGTGCGGGCAACCGGAGAAAGTGGGGATTTGCGTCGATACATGTCACATGTTTGCCGCTGGCTATGACCTGCGGGATCCTGTTCAGTATGAGGCAACCTGGTCCAAATTTGACCGTCTGATGGGCCTGCATAAACTCAAGGCTTTTCATTTGAATGACAGCAAGCGGGAATTCGGCAGTCGCAAGGATCGCCATGAGCACATTGGAGAGGGCGAGATGGGTCTTGAGCCGTTTCGCCTCATTGTCAATGATCCGCGTTTCCAGGAGATTCCGATGTATTTGGAAACTGCCAAGGACGATCGTCCCGTCAGCCGGGAAGGCCTCAGCTGGGATCAGATAAATTTAAGCACGTTACGCAGTCTTATTGAATGAACAGCAACGGAAACCGCCATGTCTGAATCCGAAATTATTGCGACCTTTGGTGATGCAAGTCAGGCAAATATTGCCGCCATGTTTCTCCGCAGTAACGGCCTGCTGGTGATGATTCAGGGAGATGACGCCGGGGGTGCATTCGCCGGACTAAACCTCAGCCGGGGGTTCCAACTGCGGGTTCCTTCCGATCAGGTTAAACTTGCTTTGGAGTTATTAGCGAACCCTGTCCCATCGGACCCAACCCCCGATCCACACGATCCGGAATCATTCAGCGGCTAGCTGAACAATCACGGAATCTGCCTGAGCATGATTCAGCCTCACGACCCCTTGAATCTCGTTTTCGTCAACCACATCAATCACCCACATTTGCGAGTCATCTTCACGGGGTCTCACCACCAGCTGCATCCCAACTTCCAGACCGCCGGCATCCGGACCCAGAACACGCACGACGCGCCCACGGTGACCTTCACGTAAAATGGCGACCCGGACTTCTTCGCCGGGGACCAGATGCACAAAATCCTCAGGAATTTCCGCACCATGGGGATCGGTCAATGGATGTCCCAGTTTGTCATCCAGATAATCAACCGCACCTTCATCGTGCACATGTTCCAACAGATGTGCACGTTGGTGCAATTCGTCTTCAGCAACGCCCAGATGCTGGAGATAGCTTTCCCATAGACGGTGTGCCCGTAATAAGCGACGGGCATGCTGTCTGCCATCGTCCGTTAAGGAAATCTCATCGGAATGAATCACTAACATTTCCTGTCGGGCCAGATTGGCAATCGCTTTTCTAACTCGATCCGGCCGATAATCAATTCGCTGGGAAATGGCAGTCCATGTCGACCGCTCGTCAGGCGATCGCAGAATCACGCCGAGGATATCTTCGATCAGCTGCTGGGGGATGGCACGCAAGCGGCGTTGAATTCCCGCCAGCAAACCATAACGCGGAGCCAGCAGAAACACTATCAGGAACTGGGCGGTGGATACCACAACAATCATTCCACCGGGAGCTACATTCAGCCATTCCGATGAAAAATATCCCAACAGGAACCCGCTCCAGCCGAACAAAATCGATGTCCAGATCATCGGTTTCAATCGATCGCAAAGCAGGTAGGCTGTTGCTCCCGGAGCGATGAGCAACCCCACCACCTGAATGATCCCCACGACTTGCACGCCCGTCACCACCACCATGGCTGTGCACGTGGTCAGCATATAATCAAGCAGCACCACATTGATTCCGATCGAAGCGGCCATCACCCGGTCAAATGACACAACCTGCAGGTGCCGAAAGGCCAGTATCACAAAGGCCAGGACCACAATCGTAACCATGCCCATCATCCACAAATCGCTATCGCTCACACCCAAAATGGAACCAATAATAAAGTGATAGATATCCACATGAACGTATTCACTAAATCGTGAAGCCAGGACGCCCCCCAGCGCAAAGATCCCTGTGTACATGACGCCGATCACCGCATCGTCCTTGACCCTCGATTTGCGTGTAACAAAACTAATCAACGCCACTGTGAGCACCCCGGACAGGATCGAGCCCACGAGCATCCCAAGTACATGAGCTTCCTCATTAAACAGCAGTTTCATGATCAGATAGCCACCCACGACCCCCGCTAACATGGAATGGGACAGAGCATCCGCCAGAAACGAAGTACGTCTCAGGACGATATAACAACCAATTACACTGCAGACGGTGGTAACCAACAGACCTGTCAGCAGAGCCTTGA
>JAYZPA010000005.1:0-6254 GCA_036150515.1 Planctomycetota bacterium | reverse complement strand
TCAATAGAACCATGAGCTCATGAATTCATCCGCAGATTCGGCTACATCCCGAATACGGCAATGGGCGTCAGGTCACCTCGCTGATTATGACGCACACCAACCCGGTACCCTGTTTGCCAAAGGAATCGTGCTGGACGTGGCCCAGGGATATGAACTTCAATCCGCTGTGGCACAATTACGGCAGGATCGGGGAGAGCAGGTGGTTGGTTACAAGGTCGGCTGTACATCGCCGGGAATCAGGGCACAGCTCGGGATCGATCATCGCGTTACCGGTCGGCTATACGGATCAGAACACCACGCGTCGGGCGCCGTACTGTCCCGTCAGGAATTCGCAAACCTTGCGATCGAAGGCGAGTTGGCGGTGGAGTTATCCCACGAACCGAACGAGGAATTTCTTTCCGGGGTCGGAATTCCCGCTTGTGTCGCTCGGGTGTTTCCCGTGATCGAATTACACCATCACGTGATGCGGGGTGAACAGCCGTCAGCCGGAGAGCTCATCGCCAACAACGCGCTCCACGCCGGATTTATTG
Organism: Planctomycetota bacterium; assembly: GCA_036150515.1. Classification (GTDB taxonomy): domain Bacteria; phylum Planctomycetota; class Planctomycetia; order Pirellulales; family Pirellulaceae; genus UBA721. Next base: position 5,724 of record JAYZPA010000005.1, on the reverse strand, counting down.
CAGGAGAAGGTGTCCTCCGTCATGACATTGACAGTGAACTATCTTTGGATTCATCGGCGCTGTCGATCTTCGCCGGTCGCGAATTGCTCGATGAGTACGCCGGACCATCGTTGGTACAAACGATCCGTTCGTCACTGAAATGGCTGACAGAAGTGGTTCGTGACCGCGGCGATCAGCTGCATGCCGGTCAAATTGTCCTGACCGGCTCAATCCCCGGTTTAATTCCAATTACCGAAGACGGCGATATCCGGGTCGAGGCTCCGCCGTTCGGTAGAGTAGAATTAAAGTTCAGAACATAAATGATGCTTCATCAATACATTTTTTCACCGAAAGATAAAGGAACCTGAGATGGCTTACGACGATACGTTGATCGTGGAACACATTAAACAAACCCACAGCACGGAGCTGCTCAGTGAACGAGAGAAGCACCTGATTGGTCTGGCCGTGACGATGACTCGCGGATGCCAGATCTGTACGCGAAACCGGGTTGAAAAGGCCCGCAGCATCGGACTCACCGACGACGAACTCAACGCTCTGGTCGCCGTGACAGCGGCGATCAACAGTGGAGTCACGGGGGCCACGGCCCGCGTGGCGTTCGGCATGCTCGACCAGGAGAACGATGCCGAATGCGGCGATGTCTGCTCACCCAATCCGCAATAAGTGAAAATCAGAAACCACCGGTTGGGTATGAAAGGCGTTCGGGACAAGGGGAATAACTCATGATTTGCAGAATAATCACCTGCGCTACATTGGTAATCATGGGTTTTCTTTGCGCAACCACCTTTGCACAAGATGCTGCTGTGGATCAGAGCGCAAAAAAATCAATCAGCGCCCGGGATATTAAATTCTTTGAAAAGCAGATCGCACCCATCCTTAAACGCCGCTGTTATGAATGCCATAGCCACAAGTCCGGTAAAGCAAAAGGCGGACTGGTGCTTGACTCCCGTCATGGCTGGGCAAAGGGCGGTAACGAAGGGGCTGCGATCATTCCCGGAAAGCCCGGGGAAAGCCTTCTGATGGAGGCCGTCCGCTACGAAAGTTATGAGATGCCGCCCAAGGAACAACTGCCGGCCGAAGAAATCGCGCTGCTGGAAAAATGGATTGCGATGGGAGCGCCTGATCCGCGGCAGTCACCAACACCTGAAATCGATCCGGAAAAACTCTGGGCCCTGCAATCGATCGTGAAGCCGGATATCCCCTCGGTGAAAGAAAAGAAATGGCCACGGGATGATCTCGATGCGTTTATTCTGGCAAAACTGGAAAAGACCGGGATCCATCCTGTCAGCGATGCCGATCGTTACACATGGCTGCGTCGCGTGACATTCGACCTCACCGGGTTGCCACCGACACCAGACGAAATTGAAACATTCATAAGCGACCCTTCCGAACAAGCCTACGAGAATGTCGTCGACCGCCTGCTGAAGTCGCCCGGGTTTGGAGATCACTGGGCCCGACACTGGTTCGATCTGTCCTGCTATGCCGACCTGGCCGACATACAGGGTAACACGCTGATCCGTGATGCGTGGCGTTATCGGGACTATGTCATCGACGCATTTAACTCGGACAAACCGCTGGATCGATTCATCCACGAGCAGATCGCGGGCGACCTCCTGCCATACAACAGCGTCGCACAACAACGTGAGCAGATCATTGCCACAGGCTACCTGGCGATCGGACCCTGGACCCTTCAGAATTACATCAAAGGACAGTTGGCCGCAGACGTTGTCGATCATCAGATCGACCAGATAGGTCGCACTTTCCTCGGGCAGACGATTTCGTGTGCCCGCTGCCATGATCATAAGTTCGATCCAATCCCCACGCGTGACTATTACGCTCTGGCAGGCATTTTTCACAGCACACTCACGACCCGTTACGACGGGCCCGGGGTCTGGAGTCAGATCACGCATGTGGATCTTCCAGCGCTTCCGGGTGCGGAAGAGGACTACGAGCGGCTTGCCGGCGATATTCGCAACCAACAACAGAAACTCCGCGACGAGCTTGCTGCACTGCACGTAGATAATGAGAAACTCAGATTTACGAAAAAGGTGTTCAACGCTCAGGCCAATGCAGTGACGATGGAAAAAGCCATCAGCGCGAACAGGGAAGGCCGCGAATATCGCGTCTCGTTTGCTGCGGGACCTTCGGTCTGGGCCGGTGTCAGCCAGGCAACTGCGGACGGCGACGGTCTGCTGCTGCAGGTGTTGCGCCACGACGGGACGGTACTCGCCTGGCATGTTTATCGGCCGGTTACGTGGTCGGGGAAAGCGGATGCTCAAAAACTCGAAGCAGCGTCCTTCGTTTATACCGGAGATGGTACGGGCAACGTACGATTACATATTACCTCAAGCAATTACACCGGGCGGTTCGGCGGTGCGATCGATAACGTAACCATTAGGGAATCCGGTAAGTCACAGGTACTGTTCACAGAAGATTTCGACAACAGTCAGTTTGGTAGTATCCAGGGGAAACAGGCCGGTACCGGATTACCCATCTATGCCCAATGTTCGATTCCGGGATGGACGGGTACGGGCACGAACCATTCGCATGTGGTGAATATCAACAAAGCTGTCGAACCAAATTTCGCTCTGCAGATCTTTAGTGGCCCTGCGGTCGCTTCTGACAACCCGCGCATTAATGGCATTAACCGCGAACTGGAAAATCTCACCAGACGTCTGGAATCGGAACGTCCGGATCGAGCACAGGCACTTGCCGTCAGGGACATTGAAACGCCGCGTGACGGCCCGATCTACCAGCGCGGCGATTTTCAATCACTCGGAGAAATTGTTCCCCGGGGTTTCCTCAGCGCCGTTTCCGTCTCCAAAATTAACCGTATCCCTGATGAAACCAGTGGTCGTCTGCAGCTGGCTCACTGGCTCACGGATCCCGGCAATCCGCTCACTTCGCGAATCCTTGTCAATCGCGTCTGGCACCACTTGTTTGGCAAGGGGCTTGTCCGCAGCGTGGATTACTTCGGTGTCCACGGCGAAATGCCCAGCCATCCCGAATTACTCGATTACCTTGCCGTTCGCCTGCGTGTTGACGACAACTGGTCCATAAAAAAGACCGTGCGGCGGATGGTGTTGTCGCGGACTTACCAGATGGCATCCATACACAATGTTAAATCAGCAAAACTTGATCCTGATAACCATTTGCTCTGGCAGATGCCCCGTCGGCGACTGACAGCCGAATCGATTCGTGACGCGATGCTGGCAGCGAGTGGTCAACTGGATCCCGGTCGCGGAGGATCATCGCTTGGGTTGGAGTTAAAAGACAATATTAAAGGTCTTGGTGGTAACGTAAATCCACCAACATGGGGCGGAAAGATTCCGGAATACATCAGGAACCGACGTTCCGTTTACATGCCGTTCAAACGGGAACGTCCGCTGGGTGAACTTGAAATTCTCAGCGCTTTCGATTTCCCACACCCCAATGATATCACCGGCGCGCGATCCAATACCACCGTTGCGACCCAGGCACTGTTCTTACTGAACTCTCCGTTCGTGAAACAACAGTCTGCCAGACTGGCTGAACGTTTGCAACAAGAACAACCGGATGACGAACAGGCCCGGATCAACCAACTCTACCTTCTGACCGTGAATCGCCCGGCCAACGCAGATGAAATTAAGATCGCTCTAACTTTTCTTGACCAATGCACTCAGGATCTCATTTCCGGTTCCGATGCTGAACAAGCCAGATCAGCGGCGTGGACTCAACTGTGTCATGCCGTACTCGCCTCCAATCGTTTCCTTTTTCGTGAATAGAACTACCATGCAGGATCCCACTGAAGCCATTGCCCCATCACGACGGGATTTTCTGCGTACCACGAGTTGCGGGTTCGGTTCGCTCGCACTGAACTCAATGCTTCAGCAGCATGTCGCCGCGGAAACAATCAGAAGCAATCGCAAATCTCCTTTGGCCACCAGGCAACCCCATTTCCCTGCCCGGGCCAAACGCATCATTTTCCTGTTTATGTCCGGAGGACCATCCCAGATGGATCTCTTCGATTACAAATCCCACCTCGTTAATGGCTCGGGGGAACCACTACCGTATGAACTGCCGGAAACGGAAGCGACGGTTGGTCTTGATAACACGCGTCTGCTGGGACCGGTTTCCGGTTTCAAGCATCAGGGAGAATGCGGTCTGTATATGAGCGACCTGTTGCCACATCTTGGCCAGCACGCCGATGATCTCTGTGTTTTACGAGCGGTACAGGCCGACAGCCCCAACCATCCCGTGGCGATCCGGCAGCTCCACACGGGCAACCTCTTTGACACCGTGCCCTCCATGGGTTCGTGGTTATCGTACGGACTCGGCACCGAGAACCAGCAGCTACCTTCCTATATCACGATTCTTCCCCAGGAAGGAGAACGTAACTTCAGCAGTGCATTTTTGCCCGCCATCCATCAGGGCACCGCCATCGAGCAGGTGGGAACCTCACCGGACAAGGCTCCCATCCGCCACTTAACCGACTCCCAAATCCCTGCGAAAGTACAACGTCGCCGAATCGATTTGATCCAATCCCTGAACCGCCGGCAACTGGAACGACTTAAAACAGATCAGCAGATGGAAGGCGTGATTGAGTCCTTTGAACTCGCATTCCGCATGCAGACGGAAACTCCACGATTGGTCGATTTCTCCGAGGAATCAAAAGAAACGCTTTCCCTTTACGGTATCGGTGACAAGGCGACGGACGGATTTGGCCGGCAGTGTTTATTAGCTCGCCGTTTCGCCGAGGCAGGCGTGCGGTTCATTCAGGTTTCGCTCGGCGGCTGGGATCACCACAACAAGATTGCCACGGGACTGTCTGATCGCTGCGTTGTCTCCGACAAACCGGTCGCCGGGCTGCTTACCGATCTAAAAGCAAGAGGGTTGCTCGATGACACGCTGGTATTGTGGGGTGGCGAGTTTGGCCGCACTCCACACGCGCAAAACGGTGATGGTCGCGAGCACAATCACCACGGCTTCAGCATGTGGATGGCCGGAGGTGGTGTGAAGGGTGGCATCACCCACGGCGTGACCGATGACTTCGGCTACTACGGCGTGGAAAATCAGGTCCACATCAACGACCTACATGCCACGATGCTGCACCTGATGGGTCTCGACCATGAACGGTTGACCTTCGAGCACCACGGCCGGCCCTTCCGGCTGACAGACGTGGCAGGCAACGTGGTGCAGGAGATCATTGCATGAGTCCATCTTTAGCTTCGTGTAACCTCGGCACTTTTATTTTATTTTCGCTCATGGGTCTTTCCGCGTCCGCCTTCGCCGCAGAAACGGACAAGTCCAACATCATTGTCATCCTGGCCGATGAGAATTACAATCCAACCGCACGATGCCAGAAGAAATAGATGGTAAAATCGACCAACACCGAAGATACGTGTTCCACGATTACACCTGATTAAACAAGACGATTTTTTGGAACCTGCCATGAACACGGAAATCCATCGCCGTCACTTCCTCCGCGGAACGGGGGCGCTGATCACGCTGCCCGCGCTGGAATCTATTGGCTTTCGCCGTTTTGCTTCGGCTGAGGAAACAGCTCCCGCCGCCCCCGCCAAACGCTGCGTGTTTCTCAGCATGGGATTTGGGGTGACGAAGGAGACCTGGTTTCCCGACATCAATCAAACGGGACCTGATTACGAACTTTCCGAGGGCCTCGCTCCCTTGGCACGCCACAAGTCGGATTTCACCGTGGTGCAGGGATGCGCGAACCAGTACACCAAC
>JAYZPA010000004.1:0-21204 GCA_036150515.1 Planctomycetota bacterium | reverse complement strand
GGCAATGGCTGAAAACGTTCAGTCCTACCGGGATCAGGGTTATCGAAGATTTCAGCTAAAAGTGGGAGGTGACCCGGATGTGGATATTCAGCGCATCGAGCAGGTTGCCGCTCAGATTCAACAGGGGGAAAAGTTGGTTGCCGATGCAAATACGGGCTGGCTGATGCATGAAGCGGCGCGCGTTTGCCGTGCAGTTGCGGATGTCGATGTATATATTGAACAACCCTGTTTGAGCTATCAGGAATGCCTGTCGATCCGGAAACGAATCTCTCATCCGTTTGTGCTCGACGAATCGATTGATGGACTGGACGTGCTGATGCAGGGGTACAATGATCTGGCCATGGATGTGGTCAATATCAAAATCAGTAAATTTGGAGGTCTTACCAAAGCCTATCTGGCTCGGGAATTATGTTCACAGATCGGAGTTGCCATGACGATTGAGGATAGCTGGGGAGGTGATATTACGACGGCCGCCATTGCCCATTTAGCGCATAGTACGCCTACCGATTTGTTATTTACATCAACGGACTTTAATAGCTATGGTCCGGTGAACACTGCAGCCGGGGCGCCCCAGAGGGAAAATGGCCGTATGTCCGCCTCCAGCGAACCTGGGCTGGGCGTCCAGCCGCTGATGGACGTTCTGGGCGATCCGGTTCTGGAAATCAGGTAGCCTGCAGGCAACGAGGAATTGCGATGTCTCATTCCATTCGGGTTATTGACTCTCATACAGGGGGAGAACCGACACGTATTGTCATTGCCGGCGGCCCGGATTTGGGGGGCGGCAGCGTTGCAGAACAGGTGAAGGTTTTTAATGAGCAGCATGATGCACTGCGCCGTTCCCTGGTGACAGAACCCCGGGGCTGGGAGGCCATGGTGGGCGGATTACTGGTTCCCAGCCCGGATCCGACATGTGACCGAGGCATCATTTTCTTTAATAATGTGGGAACGCTTGGCATGTGTGTCCATGGTACGATCGGCCTGGCGGTGACGTTGGGTTATCTGGGGCAGATGGAGTCTGGAAAACAACAAATCGAAACATCCGTGGGAAAGGTTCAGTTCCATCTGATAGATGACCATACCGTGGAAGTCGTAAATGTGGCAAGTTACCGATATCGACATCATGTTACGGTGAACGTCGAGGGGCTCGGTGATCTTACAGGGGATGTCGCCTGGGGGGGAAACTGGTTTTTTCTCGTGAATGACCATGGTCAGGATCTCTGTCTTGAGAATGTGAATCATCTTATTCAGGTTACGACGAAAATCCGTCAGGCATTAGCGCAACAGCAGATCACAGGGGCGGACGGCGAAGAGATTGATCATATCGAGTTGTTTTCGCCTACCGATAACCCCAATGCGGATAGTAAGAATTTTGTACTTTGTCCGGGTAACGAATATGATCGCTCGCCGTGTGGTACGGGAACCAGCGCTAAAATAGCGTGTCTGCTGGAAGATCAGGTTCTGGCACCGGGAGACATCTGGCGACAGGAGAGCATTGTCGGGAGCATCTTTCAGGCTCGTGGAGAGTGGTGCCCGGAAGGTGAGGTTCGAAAGTGTATTCCGACTATTCAGGGCACGGCATTTATTACCGGTGATAGTGAAGTGATTATGCAAGCGGAAGATCCGTTTCGAAATGGGATGGATGGATGAATCAGGTCGGTTCTCATGTAGCGATCGTCGGTGGCGGTGTGATTGGCTTAGCCAGTGCCTATTACCTGCGCAAGGCGGGTTATCGAGTCACGGTGATTGAGCAGAGTACGATCGGCAGTGGTTGTTCGTACGGGAATTGCGGATTGGTTTGCCCCAGCGATGTCATGCCTCTGGCAAGTCCCGGAGCGGTTCGCAAGACACTGGGGATGATGTGGCGTCGCCGTAGTCCGTTTCGTATTAAGCCGACCCTGAGTCCCAGGCTATGGTTGTGGTTTCTGAAATTTGCGCTGCGTTGTAATGCCCGTCACCAGCATCAGGCGGCTCAGGCTCGATGGCAGTTATTGGAATCGTCGATGCAACTGTATCAACAAATGATGGATGAAGAGCAGATACAGTGCGAGTGGCAGAACGAGGGTTTGTTGTATGTGTTTCAGGATGCATCGGCACTGCAGGGTCACGCAGTTACGGATGACTATCTGAAGGAACATTTTCAATTGCAGGGTGAGTGCCTGGATTCCGCGGCACTGATCCGGCTCGAACCAAGTGTGCTGGATTCGGTGGCCGGTGCGTGGTTTTATAAAGAAGACGCTCATTTGAGGCCGGATCGGTTGATGAGCGAATGGAAGCGAGTCCTGCTGGAACAGGAGGTCGATATTCGCGAACGGTGTGCATTGGTTCGTTTTCGACGACGGGGACTGCAGGCGGTGGCCATCGAAACCACCGGAGGCGAGGTCGAAGCGGATCATTTCGTGATGGCTTTAGGAGCCATTACACCAAAGTGGGAAGCAGAACTGGGAACCGATATTCCCATCCAACCCGGTAAAGGTTACTCGCTGACATATCCGCGTCCCGAGAATTCCCCCAAAATCCCCATGCTGTTTCCGCAGCATAAAGTGGCGATGACGCCCATGGATTCCGGCTATCGGCTGGGTTCAACCATGGAATTTTCAGGGTATGACACAACGATCCATGCCGGGCGTTTGAATTTATTACGCGAGGGAGTTCAGCCTTACTTGCGGCAACCCGATGGTGAGGGTGTGGAAGAAGAATGGTATGGTTGGAGGCCGATGATTTATAACGGGATCCCGATTATTGATACGAGTCCACGACTGCGAAATGTTCTGGTGGCGACCGGGCACAATATGCTGGGTTTGTCGATGGGGCCGGCGACCGGGAAATTAGTCAGTGAAATGATCTCCGGTGTTCCGACGCATGTCGAAGCGGGTGTCTATCAACAGCTGAACCGCAGATAACCGGTTCCGAATAGGGAGTGATTCAGCGAATCGGGTCTTGTCACCCAATTTATGTTGGTAACGACCCCGCGGCTGACGAACAGGAGATAAAAAATATATAATAAAACCATGAAAATACAATTACAAATATGCCTTGTCGCTGCGTTATGGGTTGCTGCTTATACAGCGGTTGCCGGTGAATACAATCCGGTGTTGGATATTGGGGATTTGGCACCCCGGTGGACGGCGTTACCGGCAACCAGTGGCAAACGGATTGCTTTTGAGGACTTTAAAGACAAACGCGTTTTGGTGGTGGTCTTTACCTGTAACAGCTGTCCGTATGCGGTTGATTATGAAGACCGAATCAATGCATTTGCCCGTCAGCATACGGGCATGGACAAGCAGGTTGCGTTGGTGGCAATTAACGTGAATAAAGTGGAAGAGGATCTGTTGCCGGCGATGAAAGTACGTGCGGCCGAAAAGAAGTTTACCTTTCCCTATCTGTTTGACGAAACTCAGATGATTGCCCGGAAATTTGGCGCAGGTTATACCCCGGAGTGTTTTGTGCTGAATCAGAAACGTGAAGTGGTCTATATGGGAGCGATGGATGACAGCCCGGATGCAACCAAAGTCAAGGTTCGATATTTAGAGAACGCCGTGGCTGCGGCGCTGCAAGGAAAGCGGCCGCAGGTAACCGAGACCGTGCCGATTGGATGTCGGATTCGCATCGAACGAACTCGACGGACGCGGTCGCCTGGAAAGGAATAGATTGCTGTAACCGGACGGCAAGGCAAACTTGAAGGCGCCAAATCAGTGGCTGGCAATAAAGGCCACGTAATAGAAAACAGCACCGGTGAGTCCCGTCATGGTCATCCCGCAAACGGCGATCCAGCCTAGTTTTTTGTGTTGGGAGCTGTAGGAATTTGGCTGCGGCGGTTTTGGGAATCGCCTGAGTGCTTTGACAATCACAACGATCCAGATCAACGGCGTGGGGATGGCAAAGGCGAGATGCACATAAAGAAAACGTTTGATGGTTGCCGCTTCAAAGGGGCTTTCTGTAGTCAAATGAATCCAGCCGTGCAGGCGAATGTCAATTTCAAAGGCAACGATGGCCGTCAATAAAACAAGAGCTGTGGCGATCTGGACTTGTTTATGGAGTTTGTATTGACCTTGTTTTACCAGTCGGATACTCCAGAACATGATCGGCACCACGAGGAACATCGCACAGAAGACGATGTCGAGCATCAGGGAACCACGCGTGGGTAGAATTCCGGATTGCGTCTGAGAGAGGAGTTGCCACATAGTTCTCTAGCGGGAGATTAAGGTTTCTGGTGTTCAACACGTTTACCGGCAACGTATTCAGCCTGTTCCGATTGTCCATCTTCATACCAAAATGTCCAGGTGCCCTCCTGCTGCCCATATTCAAAAAATCCGTTGGCGGTACGCAGTCCATCCGCATCCCACATCGTCCATTCACCATGTTCCTGATCGTCGGTGAAATGGCCCAGGGTGGCAAGCTGTCCATTGGGATGGTAGTTTTTCCATTCGCCTTCACGAAATCCCTGATCGAAAGTACCGGTTGATAATAATCTACCCTGATCGTCATGCCGTATCCATGTTCCATGCGGTTCACCCAGATAATATTCTCCGGTCGCCCGCAGGTCGATGTACGTCATCAGCGAGGGTGGGGTTGTTTTGCGGGACTCGTGACTGCCGACGGAGACATAAAGACGGATTTCTTTACCGTCAATGTCTCCGGCACTGGGAAGATCCAGCCGGGTAGGATTATGGTTGGCCAGATAACGAACGGCATGAATTCGTTGCAGGAAGTATTGATCACTGACCATTTGTCGGTACAACAGCAACCATCTTCCCGATTGAAACTGAGTGGGATTTGGGGGGGCCGTCCGGTTGTCTGTCTCTTTGTCGCGCGAGCGCAAAATATCGATTTTCTTGCCGTCGGCAGTTCGGACTTCCGCGATAAAACGGTAACAGAGCCCATGCGGATTGTCGAACATGTTCCACCTTTGGTCAAAGCGGAATTGGTGGGCGACCCATTGAATTTTCGAGCTCACGTAGATGCCTGTGGCGTAAGTAAAGAGATGGCAGCAGGCGACGGTGACGAACAGAACCAGACCCCAGCAAGCAAAGACATTGGATAATCGGGGCAGTTTAGTTTTAATGTTCGTTGCAGGAACGGCATCGGAAGCTGACGTCTGCGTGAGCTTTGCCAGTGGTTTGATGTTCCACCATGACGAGGGGATGAGGCCGATCAGTCCGGCAATACTAATGATGGAAAAGACAAGGACTTCCATCGTCAGAAAGATACCGATGTGTAATCCGAAAAAGGCAATGAGTCCAATGGTCCGAATACGATGGGTTTGATAGGGGCTCAGTAGCAAGACCTGAGCAGCGAGTTCCAGAAAAATTGATCCCCAGGTGAGAACGATGAGTACAAGAGGGAATTTCGTGAGCCAGAGTCCGACGGGTTTGGCAAGTCCGGTATCACTGAGGATAATCTGCAGAGCATCGCCATCGACCCATTCTGAATTGATTTTAAAGATGCCCGTGAGGGTGTACATGATGACGAACTGCATCAGCAGAGCGATGGTGGCAACGGAGTAAACACTGCCGGCGGGTGCTTTTCCTTTGCTGTGAACCGAGAGGCACCGGGAACAGGGGAGAAGCGTGAGCCAAAACAGGAGTGAGCACAGGAGCATGTCTCCGCCGGTAAGTAGTGGTGGCACCCGGGCCAGCAGCGAAGCAAACAGGATCCAGGAGATGGCGGCCATGATGCGACCGTACCAGCCGACGAGTAACAAGCAGGCAACGACCGCCTGAAGGACGAACAGTGAGGTCTGATATGCGGGTGATTCGCTTAGAAGGTGCAGTGACCACGTGGGTAAGAACTTATAATATTCTTCGGCAACTTCGAACGGGATCGCGCTATCTGCAAAATAATGGTCGGCAAGGTGTCGGATACGATCGATCGTATCCCAGAGCAGGACGGCCGCGGCGGCGATCCGCATCAAGGCGATCGAGCGGACATCGAGTGTGAACACCCGTCTTAACCCATCTCGCATGGTGCCGCCTTTCTAAGAAGCAGGGACTACCCCGGATATTGTTGACTGCCTGTATACCAATATCGGCAGGATAATTGAAAACGTTGCGTGACGAAACCCGTTATTGGAGAAATGCCATACGTAGGTTAAGATAGCTTTCTCAATCAAGCCAATGACGTTGACGCACTTGGGCCGAGTGGCGGAACTGGCAGACGCTCAGGACTTAAAATCCTGTGTCCTCACGGACGTGCGGGTTCGAGTCCCGCCTCGGCTACTTTCCTGCGGGTGCTGCGGTTGAAGTTTTCCGACCATCGGTAGGGGCTGCAGACCGAGGTAAACAAGTGACAACCGCCCGTACGTCGATGGGAGTAACATCACCGATGTCTAACGGGGCGCCGAATATCTGGAGGCCGTGGTGTTTTGAATGTCGCAAGCACGTCGCGGAGGCGGAGTGGACTCGTATTGAGTGCCTGAGGCGATGGAGTCAAAAATGCGCTGCTTGTGGTCACAGGTGTTATGCGCCGAGCGTGTTGTTTCGCAATATTCTGCTTCTTCCGGTCGCCCTGGTCATGGGAACCTATCTATCCGTCCTGCTGAAGAACTGGATCTCATCGGCAACCGCGCAACCGCTGCTGGATGCGATTGGCCCGATCTTTGGTTTGAGCGTGGCTCTGTTTTATATCCTGCCATCCTGGCTGGGCTGGATCCGGTTTTACCGCCAGGTGAAAAAACCGGAATAATCACGGGAGTGCCCACCCGGTTGCCAGTAAAGAAATGGGCGGTACTGGACTTGAACCAGCGACCTCCACGATGTCAACGTGGCGCTCTAGCCAACTGAGCTAACCGCCCCCATGCAGAACTGCATTATGAACTACTTGTGATTCTTGTACCACCCGCGCCCGGCAATTAAACCGAACCCTGTGCGACGATCCGATTGACGGCATCCAATATCGCCTGAATGGTCGATTCCACGGTATCGGTGGATGTCCCGCGACCACGGTAACTCTTGCCGTCATGCTCAATCTCCACGAATACTTCGCCAATCGCATCACGACCCAGGGTCGCACTTCGCACCTGATAGTTTTTGCATGTAATCTTCAACCCGGTTATCTTTTCAACGGCCCAAAATGCCGCATCAATCGGGCCATCCCCGTCGGTGACCTCCTGAGAAATTTCTTCCCCGTCTTTGCTCAGCGTGAGCTTGCAACAAGGGGTTTCACCGGATGCGGCATGCACCTGGAATTTAACCAACTGCCAGGCCCCTTCGACCTCGCCCAGAATTTCCTGTTGAATCAACGCGTGAATATCCCCGGCATAGATCTCTTTTTTCTTGTCCGCCAGTTTCTTGAACTCAACAAACACCTCCTGTAACTGTTCATCTGACAGGTGATAACCTAATTCCTGTGCGCGATCCCCCAGCGCTGCCCGTCCTGAGTGTTTCCCCAATACTAGATCCGTCTTGGTAAATCCGACGTCCTCCGGCCGCATAATTTCATAGGTTGTTCTTTCCTTTAACATCCCGTCCTGGTGGATTCCCGCTTCATGAGCGAATGCATTGCGGCCCACAATCGCCTTATTGCGCTGGACGCTGAGTCCGGTAATCGATGTTAACAGACGACTTGCCGGGACTAATCGCTGCGTATTGATACCGGTGGTACAACCGTAAATGTCCGAGCGTGTATTCATGGCCATCACGACTTCTTCGAGCGAACAATTGCCAGCCCGCTCCCCAATCCCGTTCATGGTGCATTCGATCTGTCCCGCTCCGTTCTCCACCGCCGCTAAGCTGTTGGCAACTGCCAACCCTAAATCATTGTGACAATGCACACTGATCACCGCCTTGTCAATATTGGGCACCCGATCACACAGCATCTTGATCGTCATTGCCATTTGATCAGGTGTGGCATAACCTACGGTATCCGGAATGTTTACAGTAGTCGCACCCGCTTCAATTGCTGCTTCGACCACTTCGCATAAGAAATCATGCTCCGTTCGAGCCGCATCCTCAGGTGAAAATTCGACATCGTCACAATACCCGGTTGCGCGGATGACGCCTTCAACGGCGCGGCGGATGATTTCTTCTCGCGTCATCTTCAGTTTGAATTCGCGATGAATGGCACTGGTTGCCAGAAAGACATGAATTCGGCTCTTTTCCGCCTGCTTCAATGCCTCCCAGGCCCGGTCAATGTCCTTATCGTTACATCGTGCCAATCCACAAATCGTGGCTCCCCGCATCGTACGGGAAATCTCACTGACCGCTTCAAAGTCACCGGGCGATGCAATCGGAAACCCCGCTTCGATCACGTCGACGCCCAGATCAATCAACGCCTGAGCTAACTCAAGCTTTTCGCTGAGGTTCATGCTGCAGCCCGGCGACTGTTCACCATCGCGTAACGTGGTATCAAAAATCGTGATGGGTCGTGTATTTACCATGAGTTCATATCGCTAAAGGTTCGTAAGGATAAGTTTAGGCTGGGACAAAAAAATAACCCGAGGTACATGGCCTCGGGTGAATCGTGAATGAAGTTGGTTTCGTGGTTCCAATCACACCCTCAGGACCGTGCCGGGAGCAGGCTTAGTAGATTCAGGGGTAACTGGAGCGTTGTCGTCATACGTCGTATTTCAAATCAGTAAACATTCATATCTCGGTTGTTACCTTGCACTGTAATCGAGGGATTGTATGTGGTCAAGTGTGGATTTTTCGATGATCGTTCAGGGGAGATTGAGTCCGGATTCACGGTGAGCAGGGTGGTGGCTGCAAACGGCGTTTTATTCAGCGTGGTAACCTGTTTTTATCCCGCCAACCGAATTCAGAGGCCGATGTCGCTGCAAAATAGCGGACCGTTACTGTGGATTGCCGATGCAATACAGGCTTTTATAGGTCCGAACCAGAATCCGTCCGCCGGAAAAAGCGAGCGAACCGCGTGTCAGTTCGCCCAGTGGATTTTCGTGGAGTACCACGCATTTTTCCGGGCTGGGCTGTATGACAAACGTGGTTCCCTGATCGTTGACGACGTAGATCTTCCCTTCAACCAAACACATGGAACTCCAGCATTTGGAATCCCCCAGACGCTGTTGCCACACGCGTTCTCCGGTCTTTACGTTCATACACCAGGCAATCCCGGGTTCATTCACCAGATAAATGTGGTCGTCTATAATCAAGCCGGATCCAATTCTCTGGGGATTATCCGCTCGTTCCGTCTTGTGCCACAACCGATGCGACTGGGTGACATCGCCTGTGCCCCCGCGGCGTACGGCTAATGACGGTCCCCCGTAGCCACTCATCGTTACCGCAACCTCCGCATTGACCAGCGGCGAGGTATAAACGAGTTTGCCAGGACCGTCACATGTCCAGAGAATATCGCCTGTGCGTGGCTTCAGGGCATAGAGCTTGAGCGGCATACTGAGAAACATCACAGCCTTGTCCCCGCTCCCATGAATCACAGGTGTGCTCCAGGATCCATGAAACTCACCCGGCTTGGAGGACATAAAGTTCTTTGACTCGGTTTTCCATAATTCCTCACCTGTCTTTAAATCCAGAGCGATCCAAAAGGCTCGCATGCCCGGACCACAATTGACAATGACTCGATCTTCAAAAATTACGGGACTGGCAGAGGTTCCCCAGATATGTTCCAGGCGACCCATATCCGCTTTCCATTTTAAGTTACCCTGCATATCGATGCAGTGAATGCCCGCCGAGCCAAAGGATACAACGATGACCTGACCGTTGGTAACCGGAGATCCGGCTGCATGGGGGTTCGTGGCATGTGTTTTTTCGACTTGCTCGACCGCCACGGTGTACTGCCACCGCTGTTGACCATTTTTCAGGTCATAACATGTCAGATGCCGTTTGGCCCCGGCTTCGGTTGCCTGAGTGATCAGCACATGATCCTGCCAGACGACCGGTGTTGAATTACCGGGGCTGGGAAGATCGATTTTCCAGAGGACATTGTTTGAGGTCGACCAGGTTGTTGGAAAGCCTGTTTCGCTGGTGGAACCGTTCCCTTGGGGTCCCCGCCACGAAGACCAGTTTTCCGCACACAGGCTGTTCAGAGAAATGAAGTAGCAGGCCAGCAGGAATAAAAAACGCATAGTAGGGCAATGCCATCGTGTTAAAGGGATCAGGAATGGACCGGTATCCCATTTAATGTACACGATTCCCTTAACGGATCAAATGGTCGCCGCGGAAACGAGGGCTGGCAATCTGAGGCTGGTAGTTGGGTGGCTGAACCGGTGTGACCGGCGTCGGTTTCAGCGGGTAATAATAGCTCGTTTGCGGTGCGGGCATGGTGGACAGGTCAATCTGTGGGAAACCGTCATACTGTGGCATGGTCCATAACTGGGAAGCGTCGCCGGTGTTCTGATTGATTTGATATCGCGGTATGTCAATTTGTAGAGTCAGTTGATTCTGTTGTCCCGGGAAGAGTTGGATGTGAATCCGGTGCGGCAGCGAGACTCCATGCCGCGGATAGAAACTGTGCTTGCCGGCCGTGACTGATGCGAGGGATTTTCCGTTGTCGAGCGTCAAGTGCTGTTCCAAAACCCAGCCAAAACGGTCGTCCACAATCAACCGGCGGTTCAACGGTCCCATCGGGGATGTGATGCGGGTACGGATTTCATACTTTCCCTGTTCTAATGCAAACGGGCCTTCATGCTGTGCGGCAGGGTCGAGGTAGATTAATCCCATGGCCTCGGTTAACCAGTTGATGTCAATCGGCAGATAGTATTTGGCTGCCGTACTGGCCAGTTGATCATGGCGCACGTAATAAACCGCGGGTTCCGGTTGTTCACGTATCCAAAGCCAGGCCCGTTCCGCATTGCTTCCCAAATCAACTTCGGTACGCGTAAAATCAAAAAGCCCCGCGGTCAATCGGAAACGCCTTGGTCGGTCGATGATGACGTTCGCTTTGAGCGAGGGGGCGCCCGGAATGGAGATTCTTGCATTCTGAGTTTGAAGCTGATGGACTAATTGGCTGGTGTTGACGGCCGTCATGATCATTTCCAACGTCGGTTTTCCCTGAAATGCCTGAGGTGGCAAACCGGCATGCTGCTGAACATAGTTGTTCCAGGACGGACAACCCGTTAGCCATGGCAGGACGGCAAGGAGCCAAAACGTTCTGATTTTGAGATTGGAGTCCAAGTTTTTTGACAGCGCGTTACGCAGCATCCTTATAGAGCATTCCGGCAAGCTCCTGTTGAAGCTCTTCAATTTTTTCGATGGATGGCTGTCGGACAGCCACTTTGTATTCTGTTTCATTTTTGGGATCGGACAGAATCATCAACTCCTGTCCCTGATGGTCCTGTTCCGTTCCTTCCAGACGCATCAGTCGTTTACGCACCATCAGCAACGCCAGAACATAAGCCAGATCCTGAGACTGCGGGTTGCGACGGAGTTGTTCAAAATAATGCAGCATGACTTCATTGGGTGCCAGATTCAATTTCTGGTTATCATGGTCCGGCATGGTGGATTTCCACCAACCAATGACGTCTTGAGGAGCGCCTTCCCATGCGTCCTGACAGTAGTCCTGCCGAATGACATCCGCTCCCTGAGGGATCAGTACAGAATAAAACGACTCGCCGGCGACAAACTTACGGTCTGTCTTATGACATTTTCGCGTCGATTTTTGAACTTGGAAGTCGAGCATATAACTGGTGAATGTCCGGTCCATGCTTCGCCGGGCGTATCACCGCCGGAGGCAAACGACTCCGGGGTTACGGTGGAAGACGTGGAACGTCTGGGTTGTGTTAGCGTTGTCGTAAACGAGTGCGGGCGCGACTGAGTGTGGGTCCAATACTGTTTTCGGGCAGCCCGGTCATGCGGCTGATTTCCCGGTACGTGCGGCCTTCCAGATGGAACATCTGGACCACGTCCCGTTCTGTGCCGGCGAGTTGATTTAACATTTGGGCAACTGCCTCGCGATCTGCCATCTGATCCTCTGGTAATGGCTGTTTGTCCTGAATCGGAGTGGTTTGGTCTAACGAAAGTTTGAATGCGTAAACCTTACTCTGCTCATCCTCTCCGACATCTGCATCACCTTCGGTAGGAGTGATGCGTGGATGTCGTTTTTTGACAAATTCACGGACGACAATCCGCCGAATGATAACCGACAGGTACGTGGCTAAAGAGCTGTTACCCCGGAAACGCCGCAGGACGGCAAAATCGTTCTGGATGATCTGAAGGAAGACCTCGGCCGCGTAATCTTCCTCGTCCTGAGGTGAAATCCGGGACGAACGGGATTTGGCCGTCTGCCGAATCGTGTGATACGTCAATCCGACATATCGGTCGACAAACTCTTCCCAGGCAGACGCTGCCCCGGTGAGGCATCGATGCAGCAGGTCACGATCAAATTCGGAAAGGGCCACGGATGTAGGTCTCTATGGATTTAATAGGTCAAAAAGGACTCTGGGCTTGGTTGCATGATAACGAGAAAATAATCGCGCAGCTAAACTCAGGGAATTCTAGAAATCAACGGGAAATGAGGCAATATTGATCGGAGATTTGAAACGGTAAATAAGGTTAAAACCCTTGAAAAAAAGAGTTTCCCAAATGCAGATTGTGCGACGGTTTTCCCAATGCGGAACGGTTTGACGTAAATATTGGTTCGTGAGCAGGGAAAATGCTGGTTTTTCACGGAAAGATGCCTGCATACTGCTAGTGCAAGGGGATGTTTTTTGATTAAACTGTGCTGAGAAAATCATTTTGGTCAGATTCTTGCCGGAATTGGTCGATTTATTTTCTAACCGTTTATTTTTTTGTTGTATTTTGCCCGCACCGGGCACTTGTTAGGAGGACTTCCCTCATGACACATGTTGTCTGCCAACCATGTTTTGGCTGTAAATACACTGATTGTGTTGTTGTTTGCCCCGTAGAGTGTTTTTACGAGGGAGAGCAAATGTTATATATTCATCCGGAAGAATGCATCGACTGCGAAGCCTGCGTTCCGGAATGTCCCGTCGAAGCAATCTTTTTGGAAGAGAATGTACCCGAAGGTCAGGAAGGCTTTATTGAGCTGAATGCCGAGTTATCTCTGACGACGGAAGTCATCACTGAGCAAAAAGAACCACTGGTTTAATTTCCGCAGTGAAACCACAAAAGTCCTTAACATTCTTTAGCGGGATGTGTTCGGGGCTTTTTTGCTGCGCGGAGAGTTCTTGACCGCGACATGAATTTCCTGAGGTTCATGTGAAATGCCAGCCGCTGGCAGCAACGGTGGTATCGTCGACATCTATTTTTGCAGGAAGGGTGACCAGACTTCAAAGTCCGGACTGGCGGTTGTCACGGCAAGTGCTTGAAACCCATCGGGCTTTTGAGGCGGTTTGAGCAGCTTCATGCGCGCTTGTTTGGGTGTCCTGCCCCCTTTACGGGTATTACAGCGTGTACAGCTACAGACGATATTCTCCCAACTCGTGCCCCCTCCCTGACTACGTGGAATCACGTGATCTAAACTGATCTGGTTAAAGGGAAGGTGTTTGGAGCAGTATTGGCATTGTTGGTTATCGCGGGCATAGAGATTACTGCGGTTAAAGCGAATGGTGGATTGGGGGACATGGTTGAAATCGACTAAGCGAACAATTCGCGGGACTTCAATGGGTTGTCGAGGTGAGCGGATCCAGTTGGTAGGGTGATGGTCTTCAAATCGCATCAGACTGAGTTCTTGCCATGATTCGAAACTATAGTTGTAGAATGAACCACTCTCAGTATCGATTACTTCAGCCACATCCCGGTAGAGCAGAATAAATGATTGGCGAGCGGAGATGATTTGCATCGCCATATAAAAGCGATTTAGCAACAGTACCTGTGAATGGAGGCCTTGCCTGTCTGACGCAATCATGCGTCATCTTCCTTTCTCCGTCTGGACGCGGTTCCAATGCGTTGCGGGTGGGGGATGGTATCAAGTAATTATACACCTATACCTGATGGTAGCGTCTGATGATGCATGAGGCAAATCAATCTGCCCTAAACAGAATCGATGTTTTTCCATTTTTACCGTCTGGTTTTTTTCATTTTTTGCGGCTCGGAAAAACTGTGCACAATGTTGTTGCATTTTCTATGCCCGGAGGATTACCATAGAAGAGTAATGAGAAACAGAGGCGACACGGATGGTCGCCAGACACCTTTTCACTTTTCTGTTTCTATAGGTTTCTCTTTCGAGGACAACAAACGGATGATTCATTACTCATGTGATCGCTGCAAGCGTTCAATCAATCCTAAAACGGATTTGAGATATGTTGTGCGACTGGAAACTCAGGCAACGATGGATTTGCCAGATTTCGAAGATTCCGAAGATGAGCGAGATCATCTTCTGGAAATCGAAGAGTTGCTTGACGAGTTAGGTGAGATGGAAGTAGGTCAGGCGACCGACGATTATCATAAACACCGCTACGATCTGTGCTTGACATGCCATCAGGAGTTCATCAAGAACCCCATCAGTGGCGACAAGTCCAATCGCGTTGGGTTTAGCCAGAACTAACAGGTTTCACTGTCAGCGACCAGATTGCTCCTGTTTGCAACAGGGCGTGTGCGTTGATATCCATGTCGGCGGAACCGACCTGAGTGGGAAACACCGATGCTGGGTTTGCAAACAAAGTCGCCTCAAAGATGGCTGGATCAGGTGGATCAGCATCTTGCAGAGGTGTTGATTGATCATGCACATTGCGAGAGCAAGGCAGCTCGTACCGCACTGAATTTGATGGTTTCTTATATTGAGAATGAGCCGTTGTGTATTCGCATGACGGAAATTGTGACCGAAGAGCTGGAACATTTCCATCAGGTGCTGGCGCTGCTGAAAAAACGGGAAATCCGGTTCAGGCGAATTCGACAAAGCAATTATGGACGTCAGATGAACGATCTTGTGCGTAAACAGGAGCCTCATCGGGCGGTGGACCGATTGTTGGTCGCGGCGCTTATCGAAGCACGCAGTTGTGAACGATTTGATTTGTTGAGGCAGCACATGCAGGGACACGATGAAGAGTTAGCCGGGTTTTACGACAGCCTGTTTGAATCTGAAGCAGGTCATTACGCTGCCTATGTTCAGCTGGCCGACCATTACGCACCGCACCGGGATGTACAGCAGCGGCTCAGGGAATTAACACGTGCCGAAGCAGAAATTATTAATTCCGGAGATCCACTACCGCGGATGCACAGCTAAACGCGGTTGAGCAGCCCGTGGATTTCTGGGAACGCCGGCGAACCTCTGGTTTTGCATGAGCGAGGTTTTCTAGTGCCGGGGCATTACAGGTTTTCACAAACGAGGTCGCCTACTTCGCTTGTTGAATAACCCATTCGTCCGGCGGCCTGAGTTTCCATCTTGGTACCGGTTACGATCTTGATCGCCTCGGTGATGCGGTTTGCTGAGCCTTCATGGCCGCTTTGATTCAGCAGCATGGACATCGCTGCAATCGCCGCGATCGGATTGATGACATTCTGGCCTGTGTACTTCGGTGCGCTGCCGCCCATGCATTCAAACATGCTGGTACCGCCCGGATCCGGATTAATGTTACCTCCGGCTGCCACGCCCATACCACCCTGAATCATGGCGCCCAGATCGGTGATGATATCTCCGAACATATTTGTCGTCACGATGACATCGTAGAACTCAGGATTTTTCACCATCCACATACAGCAGGCATCGACATGGTTGTAGTCCTGTTCCACGTCCGGGTATTCCTGGGCAACATCCTGAAAAGTACGCCAGATCAGGTCATGTCCAAATGTCAGGACGTTGGTCTTTGCGACCAGCGTGAGGCGTTTGCCTTTGGGGTTATTACGTTTTTGCGTGTATTCAAAAGCGTAGCGAATGATGCGCTCACATCCCTTACGTGTGTAGATTGCCGTTTGGGATGCGACTTCGTCCGCGGTTCCTTTCTTCAGGAATCCGCCGATGCCACAATACATGTCTTCCGTGTTTTCGCGTACTACAACAAAATCGATGTCCTCCGGTCCTTTACCTGCCAGTGGTGTTTCAACACCCGGATAGAGGGTAATTGGACGAAGGTTCACGTATTGATCCAGTTGGAAACGAAGGCTTAACAGCAGTCCTTTTTCCAGAATGCCGGGCTGGACGTCCGGGTGACCGATGGCACCGAGATAGATGGAATCGAATTCCCGCAGTTCATCCACAGCGCCTTCGGGTAACGTTTCACCCGTTTTTAGGTAACGCTCACCACCAAAGTCGAAATGAGTTAATTCGTATTCCAGACCGTCCAGTTCGGCAATTTTTTCGAGTACTTTGAGAGCTTCCTGAGTTACTTCAGGTCCGGTCCCATCACCTGGGCTTACAGCAATTTTCATAATATAGAACCATCTTTTCAGTTATAGGTCGCGTCCGTCCCCATGCGTTTTCCTGCTCTGCCGTGAGAGCGTCCAAATGGTAACGGATGGGGGGTGTGGAAACCACCGATTCTAACATTGCTCAAGTGGTCCGCCAATGGCCGCACAGGGGGGACCGGCCGTTAGCGCGGGTGAGCTGGCATGCATCTACGCCGTGATGATACGAACCCACCACAACATACCGATGATCGCGATCGTCGTGGCGAGCCAGAGCACATGGTCTGGCGTCATACGACGTTTCATGATGCGAATGTTCATGTGGAGAAAACAGCAGATCAGCGTTGCCAGAAGCACGCATTGCCATCCCAGCAGTGCTCCCACCAACCCCAGGGAAAGGCAAACTGACCAGCGGTCGGGAATCTGGTTGGTTACCATGGCCGGGACGAACATTAACCCGGCAACCGCGCCCGTCAGGGTACCGATCAGTCCGGAAGTGAGACTGGTAAACGGGGTGGAATCGACCGAAGCGGCGACGCCGTACTGATCAAAGGGAATCGCTAAAGGCCACAACGCCAACAGCACGATGGCAACGCCGAAAGAGAACCCGTAAAGCCTGCGGGGGATGATGTCATTTTGAAAGCGGATGACGGCAATCGTTAACAGAACGGTCAAAAGAAATGAGTGAATCAGGAAATAACCAATCAGATCCCAGGGAGGGTCGACCATCATCTGCTCAAGATAAAATGTCTGCGTGCGTGGTTGGTCAATCAAATTGACTCCGGCACACAATAATTCAAAAATAGCAATCGAACCGATCGACAGTGCGGCCAGTAATTCCACGACCAGATAGCGAATCGAAATTTTCATCCTGCATGTCGGGCAACGACCACCAAGCCAAATCCAACCGAAGATGGGTTGATTGTGATACATCTTGATACGCGTTTTACAGCCGGGACAGGATGATGATCCACACAGGGTCTGGCGACGCGGTAAACGATAGGACACAACATTAAGGAAACTGCCGAGTGTTGCACCGACATAGAAAAAATAGGCAAAGGCACAAACGATAAAGAAGTGCATGATCCATTGATCAGAAAAGTAACTGGCGGTCGCCTGAAGTTTGTCGGCATGGTGGTAATCGGAATAAGCCAGTCCCAGCGGCAGCAGCAGGAATAAGGATACCAAAGTCAGGATAACATAGTACGGACCCCTTGATGATGGCGATGTTTCAGGAGGTGGTGTGGCGTTGGGGTTTTCCATGAGCAGGATATTATAGGTGAATCGCAGCGGAAAGTGCAGAAACAAAAAAAGGCCAGAACCTAATTGAAAAGTCTTCACGACCTTCCAAGGTTCTGACCTTAGCGACCCCGACGGGACTCGAACCCGCAACCACCGGATCGACAGTCCGGTACTCTAACCAGTTGAGCTACAGGGCCTCACTCGTAGCCTGCCCATGATAACACGATTGGAAACATGGGACAAAACCCCCTGCCTGATTTAACCGTTTATAAGGCGTTCGAAGAATTTCTAACGGGTTAGGTTTGAAATTCAATCTCCCTAATATCAGACCGGGTTACTTAAAAAGATACCCTATTCATATTTCCAGACAAGCCCCCTCGTGGTATATCGAAACGGGAATGGGGCAGCTGCAGAGGTTCGTGCAAATCACTGTATTTACCTTCCGCATGGAATGATTCAGTCAACCTGGTCAAGCAACAGTTAGAATAGCATTTCCGAGGCGTGGAAGCCCATTTTCTCAATACGTTGCCGGTCCTTGGCGGCCCTCGTGGGCTGTTGTAATTTCTCAAAAACCAGAGAACGATGATAGAGGATGACGGCCAATTGCTGCTGGAGCTGAGTTCGTTGCAATCGGTATTGATCCGGTTCTGATACGCGATGTAATTCGGATTGGATCAACTCTTCTACCTGATTCAGATACTGTTCTACCAGAAAAACCGCCTGATCCAGATCCGGTTGCGCTAAATGAGGCTGGTTATTCAGAAGATACAGGAATCCACGGGTGTCCAATGCCATGCCAATAAAATTGGCGGTCTCCGGTGTAAATAAATACGTTCCGGAGAATAGAGCGGGTTGAAAATCACCTTCGTCAGCGCCCAGCGAGATTGCTTTTTGTGTGTCGGTCGCGGCAGTTGAATGGTTGTTGGCCTGTCGCAATAAAAGCGCTCTGAAAAACAGGACATGACCATACATCTTCCTGAATTGGATGATGCGACGGGCCAGTACCTCTGCTTCGGAATCCTCCCACTGGACTCCGGATTGCACTTGTGGCATTTTATCATCGAATTGGTCGAGAAGAAAAACGGCTTTGTCGAGTCGACTCAGTGCCTCGGTTGTTTTTTTCTGTTGATAACTCTGATAGGCCCCCTGAACGTGTGACATGGGGTTCGCAAACAGGCAAAATGTCTCGCCTCCGAGCAATTCAATACAGCGATGAATACTCTCCAGTGCGGAATTGATGTGTGTATTAGCAACGGCCAGTTGATAGGCGCGGTTGTTGTAATAAGTTGCTACGTTGAGGGCCGGCAGTGAGGATAATCGATCCTGATCATGATACCAGCGATCCATGACCTCCCATTGCTGCCATACCCGATCATTGGGCTGTTGTGTCTGGATGGCATGCCGATTCAGTACATCGCATAACTCAGTTCGTAATTCCAGCGTCTCGGACGGATCGGATTGCTGTTCGATTAGTTCTTCAAACAAAGCAATGGATTTGGGGTATTGTTGTTGCTGGTTGTACCAGCGTGCTTGTTCCCTTTTGATGATGGGATTGCCCGTCGACCACTGCAGGGCCTCTTCGCTAAGCTGAAATGCTTTTACTGGATTCTGATTTTCCCATGCGATTCGTGCCGTAGCCTGTTTCCACATCGCAATCTCATTGGGAATCCACTGAACAAATAATGGAATGAACAACAACGCGACCAGAGACGTTCGAATCCAACGCCGGGAAACAACGTTCCGGTCGTCAGTCCAAGCCGGGGCTGGCTGGGGCGGCAGATCCCCGGGAGATGAATTTTGCGGGTCCGTTTGAGATTCAGTCATGAGAAAAATTAAAACGAGACGGGTTGAATGAGAGCAAATCCACATGGACTTACCATGGGGTCATGCCACCATTGACGCACAATGTTTGGCCGGTTACAAATGCCGCTTCTTCACTGGCAAAATAAACGACGGCATCTGCGACGTCACGAGGCACTCCCCATCGTTGCATGGGAATCAGCGCATGATAGCCATCTTTTTCTTCTTGTGGATCGTCGGCATGCCGTTCCGTTGGAATCCATCCCGGGGCGATCATATTGACAGTGATCCCACAGTCAGCGAATTCAGTTGCCATGCTACGTGTCCAACCGACCTGACCCCCTTTGGCGGCCACGTACGCACTGAAATTACCAACGCTGCGGTGATAGACTTCACTGACAATGTTGATAATGCGACCCCAGCCTGCTGATTTCATGGCATCCATTCCTCGCTGCGTCATGAGAAAAGGGCTCTTGATAAAAAAGTCGATCATGGCCTGATAGAACTCCCAGTCGTACTGATCAATCGGCTTATGAGGTTGATCACAGGTCGCGTTGGGAACGAGAATATCAGGCGTACCCAGTTGTTGTTCCGTTTGGCTAAACAGGGTATCGATACCGGTTTGGGTAATGACATCCGCTTGAATGAGGCAGGTCGTAATTCCCGCTGCCTGGTATTCGGCAAGAGTCGCTTCGGCTCGCTTCTGATTGTGAAAGAAATTGACCGGTACGCTTGCGCCGGCCTGTCCCAATGCCATTCCAATTTCTTTTCCTAAGCCACTACTGTTGCCGGTGACGATTGCGGTGTGTCCGTCGAGACAGAAAGACATAGAGCCCCCTTTGCATGAGTCAGTTTAATGCACGTCTGTCCCGATTTTATCGCTGGTATGCACGTAGAGCAATAACTTAGTGCAAACCAATAAAAAACCGACTGCCCATCGAGTTGCGGTGGGGAAGCCGGTTTAGCCTTAACTGGATGATCATATCCGTATTACTGGCCGTTGTAGGTACTGCCGGGGGTGTAGTAGCTGTTGGTGTTGCCCGTGCTGCCAGGGCGGAATTCCGGCATCGGTGCTGAGGATGGAGGGCTGGGTGTTTCAGGATTGTAGCTACCGTCAAATTGAGGTGTTTGATTGGGTAGCTCGGCCGTCACCGCTGCCGCACCATTGTTTGCAGGCGTCGGTGATGTATAGGGAGCCGGTCCTAATATAAATGTGTCGTCCGTTGCGGGTGCGGCTGTGCCGGCTTGCGGGACACCCCCGGTGTTGGGATCATAGAATCCCCGATTGTAGGGAACTGTTGTACCGTCCTGTATTGAACCTGCGGCAGGAGCTGGCTGAGTTGATTGAGGCTGCTGTGGCTGGTACTGAGGCTGCTGTGGCTGGTACTGAGGCTGCTGCGGCTGGTACTGAGGCTGCTGCGGCTGGTACTGAGGCTGCTGCGGCTGGTACTGAGGCTGCTGCGGCTGGTACTGAGGCTGCTGTGGCTGGTACTGAGGCTGCTGCGGCTGGTACTGAGGCTGCTGCGGTGGGTACTGAGGCTGCCCATCGTAGGTGGGTTGTTGATTGGTCGCTGTATTGTATTGCGGGCCCCCTTGTCCGGGAGCTTGGTAAGTTGGTTGCCCCTGGCGTTCCTGTGCTTCGTTGGGGTAACCTGCAAGATAATTGCTGTTACCTTGATTCGTGGAATTATACTGTTCACTATAATATCCCTGTTCACCAGTAGCAGGGTCACCGTTGTATTTATAGGAATGGTCAACTGCCCCAGCCGCGTAATTGTTGGCAGGTCGTTGATCATTACCGTAATACGCAGCAGCAGGAGCATCTTTTTTGGCAAAGTAACTCATCCCTGGCAAACTTGTCCAACTTGATGATTTGCATCCTGTAAACAGAATTGACGAAGCGAATATGATTGCCATCATCGGTAACCATTGTTTGTGGACTTTGGTCATGACT
>JAYZPA010000003.1:0-5319 GCA_036150515.1 Planctomycetota bacterium | reverse complement strand
GGAGACCGACAAACCGGTACTATGTTTCCTGCATGCCGATAATCAGCTATCGGATGACGCGTTGCAACAGGCAGTCGCGTGGTTTAACCGGAATCCCGCAAACGTATGGGCTTGTTTTCGTCAGCAGATCCCGGAGGTCGGTATAGGCTGGAGGTTGGTTGAATGGGGGAATTGTATGCGGGCACGCTGGCGGGCGCAGGTGTACGGAGATCAATGTATGGTTGTTTTACGTCCGTTGTTTGAGCAAGTTGGTGGTTTTCCTGAGGTGCGCATGATGGAGGATGTGTTGATCAGCCAAGCTTTTCGAAGACGCGGTTTTCGTCCTGCGGTATTACGCGGGCCTCTACGGATTAGTGCTCGTCGGTGGAAGCAAAACGGATTGGTAAGACAAACACTCAAGAATTGGTGGTTGTTGATTCAGCTGAAACTGGGGAGGCACCCCGACAAGCTGGCAAAAAGCTATGTCCGTCATGATGGCTGAACGGCTGTCCGCGAAGATGCGTTCTCCGTTTTAAGTGACTAAACGGTATTGGCACTGTTCTGCGCATCCATAATCTCTTCCACCCACTGGCCAATTTCATGTTCGTATTCACTATCTTCGGATTCCAGAACAAGTTGGCGGTGGTAATCCGCAGCGCCTTCCTGCTTCAAGTGAGCTTCGTAGGCATCATGGAATCGGTCAGCCGGATCTGCGGCAATGAGTCGGCGGCAAAAGTTCATCAACATGGTCTTATTTCCGATGTGCTCCGGCAGGAATTTGTCGATATTGTCTGGCAGTTCCATCTTGGCCTGAATCATGTCCCGGTAGCTCTTTTTTCCATGGAACGGATTTCGTCCGGAGATTAACTCGATCAATACATAACCCAAACTGGCTAGATCACTCAGCGGCGTGGCCTCCTCACCCCTGAGGACTTCGGGTGCGGTATAGGCCGGTGTGCAAGTTCGCTGATCCGGAGGTTCATCGATCGAAAATGCAGAACCAATATCAATGATCTTGGACGCCCCGGTGCGTTTAATCATGATATTCCCCGGCTTGATATCGCCATGCACGATGTTGTTGCGGTGCAGTGCTTCCAGCGCACTGAGACATTCACGAACGATTGCCACAGCGCAGCCAGGGTGGAACTGAGGTTGACTCGGGCCACTGGTAATAATGACATCGTTGATTTGTTCCCAGCGTTTTCCGGAAACGCGGCCTTCAAGTTCAGCGAGTCGTTTGTTGTCTAAAAGCATACGCAAATCCAGACCGTCGATCCACTCCATGACGAGCATGCGAATGCGTTTACGATCAACAAAATCCTGAACATCCAGTAGGTTGTCGTGTTGTATCTGGGCTATCTGGACAGCGACTCGAGCATGACGTTTCATGGTGTCGGCATAGGATTCTTCGTCGGCAAATCGCTCAGGTGAAAAAATCTTGATGGCAATCGGCAGCGTAAATCCATCAGCACCTCGACGCTGGGACAAATAGACTTTGCCCTGCCCTCCGGCACCGAGTAACTTTGTTAATTGATGGTAGGTTGACCATTGTAGACGTTGTTGATTTACTATTTCGCTGTATTTAGATAATAGCTGCGTGTTCGCCTGAGAGGGTGCCGTATTGGCATAGGCAATCGTAGGCTGAATCATCGGTTGCGTAACCGTGATCGTCAGGGGACGTAGCCCATCTTCATCCAATTCAAATTCATCCATCATGTCAATTTTCAACAGCCGGTTCGGAGATGATGGAAGTTTAATTTGATAAACCATTAAGGTCTAGTGGGGGGTGGATCCTGACCCTGAGAAATCTATCTGGCTTCGATTCCGAAGCATAACCGAGGGGAGAGATTGCGGGATTGCGTCAGCATTCTGTACCGGGAGGTGATTCGTCGGATTGCGGTTGCGGACGAACGGGGAAGCCGAGCTGCTTGTCGACCGTGTTTAGCAAAGGCAGGCGGTTGAGATAGCGTTTCATGTTCTCACATACCAATGCAATCGTATCGGGGAGGCGATGGACGGATTGTGCCCCTATGTGAGGTGTAATGATGACGTTATCTGTATGCCACAGGGGACTGGTGGCCGCTAAAGGTTCAACCTCGACCACGTCGAGCCCTGCTCCTCCAATGTGTCCGCTGTTGAGCAGTTCGATCAGATCATCTTCCACGATCACCGGGCCTCGAGCAACGTTGATTATTACACAGCCCGGTTTTAACATCGACATCGTGCGTCGGTTGATCATTCCTATCGTTTCTGAGTTTAGGGGGACACACAAGATCAGACAATCAATCTCAGGCAGTATGGATTCTAGCTGGTCGCTATGTACGAGTTTGTCGACATGGTCTGGTTTATCCCATGGGTATTTGTCCGTGGCAATAATTCGATTTCCCCAGGGGGCAAGAACCTCAGCAATTCGACGGCCATTACCTCCAAACCCGATGATTCCGACCGTGTTTCCGTGAAAATCACGAGTGGGCCGTCGTACGAACTCCCGTTTTTGAGTTGCTTGAAAAAACGTAGGACTGCTGCGATAAATCCCAAACATCAACGCCATCGTTTGCTCTGCAACCTGGTTGGCAAACAATCCGGAAACACTGGAAACAACGATATCCGACTGAATAACAGACTCCGTCAAACAATGATCCAGGCCTGCAGCCGATGATTGAATCCATTTGAGCCGTCCCTGATTCACCACATCCTGCCAAGGTAGGGGAACTTTCGCATGCCCAATGAAGATATCTGCCGACAGTATTTCTTTTGCAATTCCGGACTGTCCCGCATTGATTACCTCGATTTCGTCACTGACGTGATCGATTTCATCAGCCTGGGCATCGGTTAAGGGGAAACAGAGTACGACACGTTGAGTCATCTTTTGATTATTCCGGTATTCAGTCGGCGGTCACAGGTAGGTTAGGCAATGGGCAGCATGGATGCTTGCGCAATTCAAAAATCGGGATAATATCAGGGTAACAGAATGCCGGACCTGCTAACAGCGGTTGGCTTGCAGCGATTTTTCTATGATAATAGAGAATCGTGATTTCCAACGTACGCACAGGCAACGCGATCAGGATGCCGGGGGAAAATTGTTTTCAAGGAGAAACCAACTGAAGGCTTCAACAGTTCAAATAAGTAAAATTGCCATTACCGTATTGGTTCTTTTGCGTTTGTCAGTCGGTTGGCACTTCTATAAAGAAGGTGCAACGAAACTAGAAGGTGGATTCTCATCGACGGGATTTCTAAGCAATGCAAAGGGCCCGTTTTCCGAGAGTTTTCGTTCGATGTTGTGGGACTCCAACGGAAAGATACGTTTGTGCTATCAGCCATCCGCAGATTCTGGTTGGTCTGAGCCGTCCTACGATACCCAACGTGTCCGAAAACACTGGGAGCGATATCATTTAGCCGTGATTGCGCATCATGATCTGGACAGTACCAAAGCGGCTATGGCAAAAAAAATACTAGATCGTCGGTCTTCGCAACTGAATACATTCCTAAAAACAAATCATGAGAAGGTGATTGAATTGTTTAATCGCATGGAGCGGCGGGAAAAACAATTGCAGACCGACGAAATGTCGGGTGTTGCCAGTTTGCGCAGTCAGGGAGCGAGTTTGGAACGGGAAATTCAATCGTCACGTGCCGAACTTCTAGCCAGTGTGGACTTGATCTGGACAGGCCTGGACCGGGAACTGAATCAGTTAGGATCCGCAAGTAGATTACCCCTGGGTGAGTTGAGCGGTCCTGTTATTGCGGTTGGACAAGTAGATCGCTTTATACCATGGTTCGATATTACGGTGGGCCTCTGTCTCCTGCTGGGATTCCTAACACCGGTTGCCGCTGTCGCCGCTGCTGGGTTTCTATTGTCGGTTGTCCTGAGCCAATTTCCAGGATCCGAAGGCGCTCAACCCACGTATTATCAAGTGATCGAAATGTTTGCATTATTAGTTATCGCATTTGCCGGAGCGGGCAAATACATTTCGTTGGATTCAATTATCTATCAATGCCGCAGGTGTTGTCGTAAAAAACAGGTTGCAGAGAATCAAGAAGGGAAATGAAGATGAATCTTACACCAGAAGAAAAGGAAATCGGTCGTGGGAATTACCACGATGCGATCGGGCATAATCGTCGTGATTTTCTAAAAACCGTAGCTGCATCGGGCCTGGTGTCCGGCGGTGGTTTGGGTGCGGCCTATTTTGGCTATTCCACGGTTGCGGAACCGATCCGTGTGGGTGTCATTGGCACAGGAGATGAAGGTTCGGTTTTAATCGGCGCGCTGAATCCGGATTACGTACAAGTCGTTGCGATCGCCGATCTTCGCGATTACAACATCCACCGGGCATTCCATGGTGATTATTCAAGTCCGGCAGCGATGGCTGCCAGACCGGGGTTGATGGCGAAATATGGATGGAATACTGAATCGGAAGCCCGTAAACATGTTCAGGTTCATCAAAATGGATATAAGGAACTTCTGGCCAACAAAGATATTCAGGCTGTCATCACCGCGGTTCCTCTTCACCTGCATGCGCAAGTTGCCGTGGACGCTATGTTAGCAGGAAAACATGTGTTGACCGAGAAGCTGATGGCGAAAGACATTGCACAATGTAAACTCATGGGACGTATAGCTGCCGAGAAGAACCTTTATTTAGCCACCGGACATCAACGTCACTACAGTGTACTTTACGATAACGCGGTGAATCTCATACGCTGGGGGCTGTTAGGGGAACTGCATCACATTCGCGCTCAGTGGCACCGTGGGAATCTGCCCGGTCGGGATAGCTGGCAAATGCCTGTTCCCGGTGGCGAGATCCCGATTGGTGAAGATGAATCGAAACGTTTTGACAAAATCCATTCCCAAGTCCTGTCATTTGAACGACAGGTAGCGAAAGCAACGGATCCTGTGGCACGGGAATTACTGGAGCATAAACTGGCTCAGTGGAAAGCATGGGACAGTGATAAGGAACATGTCGAACAACGTGCTTTGGAGAATGGCTTTCAGGAGTTCGAGTTCCCAAAAGGGCATCGCCGATCGGCATTGGAAGAACTGGCACGCTGGCGTCTATGGGAACGGACCGGCGGTGGATTAATGGCCGAACTTGGAAGTCATCAGATGGATGCAGCGGGTATTTTTTGCAGTGCTTTGCGAAATGATGGAAAGAAGGCACAGCCGCTTAGCGTTCATGCCGTGGGTGGACGACATCTATTTGGTCAGGATCGACATGTCGAAGACCATGTTTACTGTATGCTTGAATTTCCGGCTCCAGGGTATGAAGATGCATTTGATGTCGGTTACGCTGACTTCGGTACAGGGGTTGGTAAAACGGCCGTACCGGCATACGAAAATGATGATAA
>JAYZPA010000002.1:0-13340 GCA_036150515.1 Planctomycetota bacterium | reverse complement strand
AATCGAAATCCATATCGAAGATCACGGACCGGGGATTACCCCCGGTTCGGAATATCAAATTTTCAAACCGTTTTACACCACGCAACCCGGCGCCACGGGTTTGGGACTGGCCAATGTACGGCGAGTCATTGAGATTCACGGTGGCGGCATAAAAGTGGCCAACAAAAAGCACGGCGGCGCCGTCTTTACACTCAAACTGCCCCGCGCTCAGGCACAGCAGGCTGCCTGATCCATCCTGCCTTCCGAACACTCGTAAACACTATGCAAGCCTTATCCCAACTACTGAACTCAGGAACGACACTCTATCGCGAATCGAAGCATTCGACACGGTGGACGCTGTTGTTTTGCCTGCTGTTGGTTGGGGTATCAATGGTAACCCTGTTTTCACATTCCACGGTCGAGATGGAGTCTTTATTTTCCGGACGCGAGTTTTCACCCAGCGAGATTTCTCAAATAACCCAATCGTTTTCTGTCGCTCAACTCGACCAATGGGAGACCAGCGGTAAACAAATCAAAATACCAAGGTCCCAACGCGCGCAGTATATTGCTGCCCTGCAGGGCAATTTTGATGTCAATTCCATGACCTCCGTCGTCGATACGGTTTTACAACAGGGACACTTTCTGGATACGCCAAGCCTGCGCGATCTGCGACTACGAAATGCCAAAGAAAAAGACCTTGCCAAAATGCTGATGCAGATTCCCGGGATCGAAGAAGCACGGGTGAATATTGATGAGCAGCATGAACGAGGTTTGTCCGGTGGTAAGAAAATGGTGGCACTGGCTGCGCTGAAAGCTACCGGAAACTCAAAAATAGGAATGGATACTGCCGAGTCGATTCGGGAGATCATCGCCGCCCGTTATGCGGGCCTCCAACGTAGCGAAGTGGTTGTGATTGACCTCAACACGGGCTATACATTTGGTTCTTCCAACGGTGTGTTCCCTTCCTCAGATGAAGATATGGCCATGCGACACTACGAACGTTGGTGGAAGAATCGGATTGAGTACCTGTTGTCCGATATCCCGCTGAAACGAATTGAGGTAAGCCTGCGAATTGCCGGTAATGTACCGTTGGCCAATCCTCATGATCCAACACAACCGCAATCACGGGTTCGTGCCAGTGTTTCAGTTGGAATACCTCATTCCTATGTACAACAAGTTGCCCTGAAACAACTGTCAAATCCAGCCGGTTTATCTGCCGAACAATTTCAGGCGGCCGTGAGCAAACAGGAATTTCAAATAAAGCAAAATGTCACCACGCTGGTTCGAGGCGTAGTTCCCATCGTACCGCGATCCGTCGTTGAACCGTTGCAGGTAAATGTGGCCACCATTGTTGATTTGAGTAAAACGACTCTCTCCCGGCCTATGCAGGATCCCATGACAGCACAATTACGTCAGCATTGGAAAGAAGCGGTGATGGGATTACTGGTGATCATCACTTCCTGGGTGTTTATCAAACACATACAAAAACGCCGCTCTGTACCGAACAACCTCGAAAAGATAAATGAGCTGGAAGAAGCACCTGTTCCCAACATGAACAACGCAACATCCCCGGATGGCAGGGTGAATGCCCCGGATGCTCTTGCCCAGACCCATCATGCAAAACAACTCGTCCCTCAGCTACAGACCAGTGAGGCTACTGAGGAAGTTCATGCAACAAGAGAACCTGCACTGGAACTCAATCTCACAAACGAACTGGACCGACTATTAGACGAATCGCCGGCAGATGCTGCCGATATCTTAAGGCAATGGATCAACCGCACATCATGATGGATCACCATACATTACGACGAGCTGCCGTGCTGGTGGCCAGCCTGAAACCTGGTCAAGCCGATGAATTAATCGCTCAACTCTCCGACGAAGATGCTCAGCGATTGGCTGAGTGTGTTGCTGAATTGTCTGCCGAAGACCTGGCAACCTCGGAAGATGTCATCGGGGAGTTCTTAGAACACCATCAGGATCCCAATCCGGACGCTTCCAGAGCCGTTCAACAGGACTTGAATGCGACTCCATCATCCGCTGTCGAATCACAAACCCCAAACCAAACGAACTCGAACACCTCGGAACCTGATGTCCGTTTCCTGAATCAGGTTCCACCTAACCGGATTGCCGATTTCCTGACTTCCGTTCACGGCCAGATTGCCGCTGCCATACTCGCCGGACTGCCTTCGGAATTTGCCGGGGTGATCCTCTCGTATTTCGATGCAGCCAAACAACAGGAAGTGCTGGAGCGAATCGCGGCAGGGCAGGGGTGCTCCGGCGAACACCTGCATGCTGCCATGCAAATGCTCGAGGATCAATTGCTTCAAATTGATGCTCAGGGGCAATGCCATAGGCCACGATCCGATACCAAGGCACTGGAAATAAGAGCGGCGGCTCAAAATAGTTTCCGTAATCGTACCATCCAGTCACTTGATGTCTCCGGTACCGACCTAGGACGACTCGAATCCGCTCATCCCTCCTCATCAGACGCAATCATTCGGGACGAGAACAACGGAAGAGAAGTCGTACGCAGTAACCGCCAAAATATACCTGCGGTCAGGGAATTTACACTGCGATTCGAAGATTTAATCCTATTGGATGATCGCTCTCTGGCTCACGTCTTTCATCAAGCTGACTCACAATTGATACTACTAGCTCTGGCAGGTGCCACGGTCGATTTCATCCAGCGAATTACCAGTTCACTCAATCAAACTCAAAAAGATCGTTTTAACCGTCAATTACAGACACTCGGCCCCGTTTCACTGCAAGAAATTGACCAGGCTCAACAAAGTGTCGCGGAAATAGCAACCTTTTTGGCCAATACCGGGCAAATTGTCATCACCAGCCAACAGCCGTTTCGAGCTGCAGCCTAGCAGGCCAATCTCACGTTCCATGGAATTGGCCTTGCACTAAACCCTGATTTTGTGGACAAGTGAGCCCCCAACTTTCGGTGTTTTCAAGTTCTTTCGATCCCTTTTTGTGTTTGGTTTGCTAATGGTTTCTGAATCCGATAACCCAGATGCTGCCTCCGGGCACAGCACGCCCCCACAGATCATTCAACCTGATCAAGTGGATTTACAAAGCAAAATTGACAAATGCGACCAACTCGCCCGCATTCTCGAACCCACTGAAGAGGATCGTCAAGTTGCTCGGGCGGCCACACCCCACGATGATTCCGTGTATCCTCCACTCAAACCCGATCCGGCGTTTGCAGCAAGCCGTAACAGTAGTATCTACTCGTCTGGCCAAAAGGACGGATTTCGCGCCGAACTTTGTTACATCGATCTGGACGCCGATGCGCTACAGCATTTGGAAGCGGGCGATGTTCTAACAACTTCGCAATTACTGGAACAACCCGTCCTGATCTATCAGGGACAACAGATCATTGCCACGGCAGAGTTAGCCGTTCGTGACGGCCGGTATGTCCTGAACATTACATCGACGAATTCAGAACCGCCCTCCGCATGAAAGAGTAGTGGAAGATTGCCATGGCGACCATTCAAACTCAGCAGGATCGGCTACGGATACTCAGCCTAGGCATCTTCCTTTGCGCGGTCGTACCGTGCCATGCACAATTCACTACAACCGATTCCGTCGCACAGGGCTTTACCAATCTATCTGCGGCAACAGACACAACTCCCGACGTGGCTGCGGAAGAAAACTACCCACAATTGCCACTGACGAAAAGAAAATCTGTTCCAACCGTGCTCCCGCGTCGCGGCAGCGTTCCATCTAATGTCGCCAACCTCAATCAATCAACGATACGTGTGATCAGCGCACTTGCGGTCGTCGTCGGTATATTTTTGATTTTTGTCTGGTTCATGAAACGAATCCACGGAAAAACATCTCCTTCAGTGTCCGGCGAGTCATTGGAACTGTTGGGACAAACTCGGATTAACAAAATTCATTGTCTTCACTTAATCCGACTGGGCCAGCGCGTTCTGCTGGTCTCGATCAGTGACCAGAGTGTTACCTGCTTGTCCGAGATTCATGATCCTGTGGAAGTAGCAGAACTGTTGCATTCCAATGGCCCAGCAGCAGCGGCGCCCGACCGTACTTTTAAACGAATTTTTTCCCAGTACGAGCAGGATCCAAATGAGTTATTCAGCGCTTAATCGGGTCCGTGGGTAACGCCCGCTAAAACACCATTCTATGTTCTCCATGATGCACCAATTCGACCTGTCAACCAAGCGGAAAAGCTGCCGGCATCCGTCATGGTACGTCATTGCGGTTTTGACTCTCTTGATGACTCCGGTGCTATACGCTCAATCTCTGACTGCCCCCGCTTCCGATATCTCACCGAAGCGGATGTCCGAAGGGGAGATTGCAGCTGCGATGGAGGGGCCGCTCGACCAACTGGCGGAAAAGTTAGATTCGCCGGACCAGGCGATGAACAGCCTGAAGCTGTTTCTCATGGTCACTATCCTCAGTGTCGCTCCGGCAATCCTGCTGATGACAACGTCGTTTTTACGAATATCCATTGTTTTAGGATTGCTGCGGCAAGCACTGGGGACTCAACAAAATCCAAGTAATCAGGTTATCGGAGCGCTGGCATTGTTTATCAGCGCACTGATTATGGCGCCTACCTGGACCACCGTGTATGAAGAGGCCATTGTCCCCTATAGCGAAAAGCAAATTTCCGGTGATCAGGCCTGGACAACCGCACGTTATGAGCTCGTACAGTTCATGGGTACGCAAATTGATAAGGCTGGCAATAGTGATGATGTCTGGTTGTTCTATGACCATCTACCCGAAACCGCCAAACATCCTGCCGGGGCGTCCTATTGGGCGGCGTCACCGGAGGCTGCCAGTCCATTGAGTTACCACGACATTCCGATGCAGGCTCTGCTGCCTGCTTTCATGATCAGCGAATTGAAAACTGCATTCCTGATTGGATTTATGATCTTTCTGCCGTTTCTGGTTCTAGACATTGTCATCAGCAGCGTGACCAATGCGATGGGCATGATGATGTTACCACCCACCACGATTTCACTTCCCTTTAAAATCATGCTGTTCGTGCTGGTCGATGGCTGGCATTTAATCGTTGGCATGTTATTGGAGAGCTTTGGTTAACCCCGGAGGTAATCACAATGCAATCAGAACAAGCTGTGGAAATCGGCCAACAGGCATTAATGCAGGCACTGATGATCGCTGCGCCCCTATTGGTCATTGCCGTTCTCATTGGGTTACTCGTCGGAACTCTGCAGGCAATGACACAAATTCAGGATCATACGCTGAGCTATATTCCTAAACTCGCCACCATCCTCATAACACTGTGCATCTGCCTGCCCTGGATTCTGGAACGACTCGTCGAGTATTCAACTCAATTGATTACCAACATCCCCCAAGTCCTTTCTGGGGGGTAATCCATGTTGACAGACATTTTAAGTAATTCGCTGGAGCCCTTTACCAAGGTTCTGCCCCTGGCAACAGGTATTGCTGTGGCCTGCCGTATGATGCCCATTGCTCTACTGCTGCCTTTGGGCAATAACGGGCTGGGATGGAAAACCAAAGCCTCCCTCGGCCTGCTTTTAACAATTCTGGTAACACCTTTACAGTTTGAAGCAGGGCTGGTGTCGGGCATGCTGATAGCAGACGAGGTTGTGTTGCCACCGCTGGAATTCTTGTTTTCCGAAGCCGTGATCGGTCTCGCAATCGGCACCGCCATCCTGTTTGTTGTGGAATCCACACTAATGGGAGGGCAGTGGATCGGGATGACGGCGGGAGTCCCATTGAAAACCACCCGTTCAGAACTTGGCAATACCTCGCTGGGAATGCTGGTTAGCCTGGTAACCGTTGCCAGTTTACTTATGACCGGACTGCATCAGGGAGTGCTCACTGGGTTGTTGGATAGTTACCGGTGGCTGCCTGCCAACGATCTCCCCATTCTCAGAAATCCGGGAGTGTGGATTGAGCATGTCGCCATCGTTGCAACCTGGAGTTTTACGCTCGCTTTGCGAATTGCCATGCCGGTGATGGTTGTGTTCATCACACTGAATTTAACCGTGGGTTGGCTCAGTCGACATACAACAACTTTCAATCATTTTGTCGTCGGTATCCCGCTTAATACGTTGGTTCTGCTAGGTGTCGTTATTCTGACCATGGGGAGTACGATGTTAGCATTGCAAACCGAAATTGAATCTGTCTTAAGCCTTTTGGGAGTTCTTTAAGCCAGGTTCCAGACGGAACCCATAAAACCTACGTTTCACATGTGAGTTCAGCTCTTACATGCACTTCGACGTCTTAGATCTAAATCCATCATGTCCGATCAATTCTCATCTAAAACCTTACCTGCGACCCCTCGCAAGCAACAGGCAGCGCGCCGACAGGGCAATGTGCCTAAAAGCCAATCACTGATTGCCGGGACCATCCTCTTAACCGTAGCTCTGCTGTTGTCAACCGTTTCATCATCCGCAGTTCAGCAGTTAACCAGCAACTGGACAACCCTGTTGCACTACCATCCTCAACTCGATTCCATTGACCAAATTAGCCATCACATCACGCAGGCTGCCTGGTCCACGTTGTATACCGTCACACCGCTGGCCTGTGCGATCATGTCCATCGCCGTTCTGGCAAGCGTATTGCAAACAGGTATACTTCTGCGTCCATCCAACATTCAACCCACCATCACCCGATTGTCTCCAGTTCACTGGTGGAAGTATCTGACCAATACTGATCACTGGATGCAACAGATTGCCAGTCTTGGTCGGGCAGTAATTATTATTGGTGTACTTCTGGGGTCGCTGTGGAGTCAGCATGAACTGCTTGCCCAACTCTCCTTTGGCGAAATGTCCGCCATTGGCCAAAACAGCTTCCAGCTGATAACGGAACTAATTCTACAGATAGCGATGGCATTTTTCGTGCTGGCGATGGTGGATTACGGATGGCAACGCTGGAAGTGGATAAAGTCTCTTCGCATGACACCAGCCGAACTGGCCGAGGAAACCAACCGCCAAAACCAACCCCATTACCGGTCTTCCCATGCCGTCATGTCGTCCGATTTGAGTTCTTTGAATCGTACGCTGGCCCATGCTCATTGCCTGCTGTACGCAACAACCGGACCCGTGGTTGCATTAAAGTACGACCCGGAATTAATGGATGTACCTGAGATCCTGAGTGTCGTTACGGAAAAAAAAACAGCTTCGCAGCTGCGCACCCTTGGCCAACAACAGAACATTCGGATGTTTCGACAGGATCAGCTGGCCTTGCAACTCGCATCCATCGGAAAATCTAACCAAAAACTGCCCCCTCAATTTTATGAAATCGTAGCCCGCCTGTTACAGAATCCTTCATAACCATGGGCATGGATGACGAAGTTGCCTTAATAAGTTATTTTTCCTGCAACTCGGTCGTAAGTTATTTCGATGAATAGAGAATAAACAACTCAGTCAATTCTTTTCGTGTGCCAAAATACCGTGAGCAAATCCACGAAACCAAGTTACCACAGTTATCCGATTACGGCTCCACGCTTTTGGCATGGCTTGCGTTTTGGAGACTATGTCAAATTACTTGCCCGAAACCGATTTGCGATCCATCCAGCGCGATGGTTTCCAGCATTCACCATCTCCTACTTCTCGGTACTCAACAGTTTGATGGCCCAGTTGCAGAAGATCCTATATCGTTCGAAAATCAATGCACACCCATTGAGCGAACCACCGCTATTCATTGTGGGCCACTGGCGTAGCGGAACAACATTCCTGCATGATTTGATTTCGCTGGATCAACAATTTACCTTTCCCAGTACCCTTCAGTGCTTCTTACCCAACCAATGCCTGATCACAGGTAAGATCTTTCGAAAGTTTGATAAATACCTTATTCCGAAAAAACGACCTCAGGACAATGTGGCAACCAGCTTTGCTAAACCTCAGGAAGATGAGTTCGCTATTTTCAACCTGGGACATCACTCACCCTATCTGAGGATGGCATTTCCAAACGGGCCTCTCGTCGATGATGACTACCTTACACTGGAGAACCTTCATGAGAGTCAGATTCGGGCATGGCAGGAAATTTTACAGTATTTCGTTAAACTCGTAAGCTTTCAAGATCCGGGAAAACCGGTCGTTCTTAAATCCCCACCGCATCTAGGGCGTATCAAGTACCTTGCCGAAGCCTTTCCCGGTGCACGCTTTATCCACATTACACGCAGCCCCTACGAACTGTTCCCCTCTACCGTACGATTGTGGCAGTCGCTGGATTATATTCAGGGATTTAATCGACCCCGCTATGAACTGAACTGGCTGCATGAATATATCCTGTCTACCATGGAAACGCTGTATCAGGGGTTTGAACGTCAACGACTCGAAGTTGAAGAAAATCGCATCGTGGATGTTCGATATGAAGATCTTATCCAGGATCCTGCCGGATTAATTCGTCGCATTTATGAACAATTGCAACTCGGGGATTTTCAATCACAAATGGCCAAACCACTTCAAAAATACCTCGATACCCAAAAAAACTACAAAACCAACAAACACCAGTTAACGCCGGAAATCCACGATCTTATTACCGCGCGATGCCTACCGTTACTTGAAAAATACGGGTATCAAAGCGAATAAAACCGGAATCTGGCCGTTTTTAGAACCATGTATCCGTGGCTCACACGCATGCCAGGAAACGCTCTCAATTTAACGAAGCCGCGCAGCCAATCAACCATTCCTATCCGTCCAGAACCCGGTTTTGATAATCGTTGGCAGATCATTCTGATATTGCCCCAAAACTAGCTATTATTTACTCTTGCACCTCATTTCCAGACCCGTCGAAACGGCATGGCGCTGTCCGTGTCCCTGTCTATCGAGAGTGCAGTAAAACCCATGCAGCGAATTAGTTGGCAAGACCTGATCATCCCAGGGGGCATTATCGCCTCAATTCTGGTGATGTTAGTCCCATTGCCTACCTGGTTGCTGGATGTATTTCTCACTGCCAACATCACGTTTGCCGTCATTATCCTGTTAACAACCTTAAACATCCGCAAATCTCTGGAATTGAGTGTTTTCCCGGCAATCCTTCTAACTGCAACCCTAGGCAGGCTCGTGCTAAATGTTGCTTCAACGCGTTTAATTCTCACCGGTGCATCCAGCAACGGATCCGCCGCTGCAGGCAATGTCATCCAGTCTTTTGGTGCATTTGTTGCCGGTAATGACATCATGGTGGGGCTCGTGATTTTTGCCATCTTGGTCGTGATCCAATTTGTCGTGTTGACCAAGGGAGCGACCCGTGTGAGTGAAGTGGCAGCGCGTTTTACACTGGATGGCATGCCAGGCCGTCAAATGGCCATTGATTCTGATTTGAATGCCGGTCTGATCAGTCAACAAGAAGCGTATCATCAACGTCAGGAACTGATGGCTCAATCCAATTTTTACGGTGCCATGGACGGTGCCAGCAAGTTTGTCCGGGGAGATGCGATCGCCGCGATCATCATCACGGGAATCAACATCATCGTGGGTTTAATCTATGGTGTTTTCAAAGCCGGGATGCCGCTTACCGAAGCCGCCGAAGTTTTTACGTTTTTGACCATCGGTGATGGTCTTGTAAGTCAAGTGCCCGCATTATTGATTGCTCTGGCCACGGCCATTTTAGTCACTCGAACCAGCCAAACTGAAAAGCTATCTCACCAGCTGCTTGGCCAGTTGTTCAGTCATCCTCAGGTGCTGGTCGTCGCGGCTGTTTTTCTCGGCATCCTCACCCTGACCAGCCTGCCCAAGGTACCGATGCTCCTGATGGCAGTTGGTTGTGTCGGCTTAGCTTATGTGATCACCGGCAAACAGGCAGCCAAATCCGATGACCACCCACCTTCTACCAGCGAACCTCAGGGGGAAAACCAAATCAGTCAGTTATTAAAAGTCGAACCCCTATTATTGGGTTTGGGTGTGCGACTTTTGCCTTTAGCCCAACGGAGCGGGACGGACGGAATTTTACATCGCATCCATCAACTGCGGCAGGAACTTGCCGGTGAATTGGGGCTGGTGTTACCCGAGATACGCATTCGTGATAATTTGGAACTGGCAGGCAACCAGTATGAAATCTGCATTCACGGTGATCCGGTTGCCCGTGGCAGGCTGTCGATGAACCGATGGTTAGTCGTTGCCAACAACCAGGACCTCCTGGATGATCGGCTATCCGGAGTCCAGCTCGAAGATGCTTCGGATACGAGCCATGCCCGCTGGATCAACAGTGCGGATCGTCCGCAGGCAGTCGAATTGGGATACCAACCCCTTAACGCCGCGGACGTTTTGAGTATTCACTTGAATAACACGGTGCGATCCCATGCGGCTGATCTGCTTACGCATGATGCGGTAACCCAGTTAATCGCTCAATTACACGAGCAAACTCCGGCCATCGTCGATGAGGTTGTGCCCCATTTAGTCAGCCTGGGGCAGCTTCAGCAAATTCTTCAACTCCTGCTGTCACAGGGAGTTTCTATACGGTCGTTGCCAGCCATTCTGGAAGCCATCGCACGTCATGCTCCTTTGGAATCGCATCCTGTAAAACTCACCGAACATGTACGACAGCGTCTAAGCCGAACCATTTGCCGGACGTTTTCCGAACAGGAACGCGTGTCGGCCATCACGCTATGTGAAAAAACGGAACAATGGATCGCCCAGAGCATGCACTATAGCGAACGGGAATTGAAAATTGATTTGGAACCTGTTTTTACATCTCAACTGTGCCATCAAATCAATCAGGCTGTCATCCGTGATCAAAAGGCGGTTGCCGTCGTCGTCGATAGGCGTATTCGGCCGGCAGTGCAGCAACTGACAGACCATCAAGCACTGCGGGTGCCCGTCTTGGCGCTGGAAGAAATTCCTCCGGCGATCCAAATCATTTCCGATCAAAACCTCACCGTCCCGGTCCCAGCGGCATTTCAGGACAGTGATTACCGTCAACTTGTATAACCCACCATGCATCTGAATTCATGACCGTCCAAACCTTTAAAGCTAATTCGATTCAGGAAGCACTGCAAATGGTTCGAGAATCTCTCGGGCCACACGCGACGATTCTGGAGACCCAAACGGTGCAAACCGGAATCTGGCCCTGGTTTAAGCGACCATCTCACGTACTGGTTTCGGCTTCCGACGGGATCAAAGTTCCATCGCGTTTGCCCGATTCGCCTGAACCCCGGCATGTCGTGCCCGGCCAGGAAACCGCCGCCACACCCGATTGGACGAACACGCCAACCGTTACGGCCCGAGAAACATCCACTTCCTATGTGGAACAGCTGTATCAACGCGAACAGTCCGCAACGCTTTCATCACAATCCGAACAGGAGCCAGCAAAGACCATTGGGTCGGGCGATAACCTGGAGCCAATGCTTTTTGAACAGCTACGCACGGCCGGACTCAGTCATTCGGCCATCGAATCGCTGCATCAGGCTGCGCTGGCTTGTAACCCTCTGGCATCGGGAGAAATATTAAAGAAAGAGCTCCTTCGAGCTTTATCACGTTCCATTCATACCACGGCGGTTCTACCTGGTTCGGGTTTACAATCCCTCGATATGTCAACGGCCGATCGTGTCCTGTTTTATGGTTTAAGCGGTTCCGGTAAATCAACGACGGTCGCTAAATTAGCAACCCAACTCCAGCTTCGGCAAGATCGGTCAGTTGCCGTTATCGAAATTCAACAAGGCGATCAAATTCGCTCAAGCTGGCTGCTTGAACATCTGGATCAACTGGGCATTCAGAATGCCCGCTGCATCGATCTGAATGCACTTGGTTCCGCATTCGCGCAGTTTCAATCGGCCGACTACATTCTGGTGGATACTCCCGGGGTAACTCTTAAGAATAAGGCGCAGCAAAATTGGTTTAATGCCATGACGCAACAAATCAATGCCCATCAAAACCACCTCGTTTGTAATGCAACGTGCCACTATCACCATATCGCCGATGTGATGCAATCCCCGTATCAAATCCAACCCACTTCGCTGGTGCTGACAAAACTAGATGAAATCAAAACTGCGGGGCATCTGTTTTCTCTGCTGGAGCAAACAAATCTCCCCATTAGTTTGCTTACCACCGGACCACAACTGGCAGACGGATTTGAAGACGTCAATCCGGAATTGCTCGCTCAATTCATAACAAAACTCATTCCCCAACTTTCCCATCCTAATACACAGGAAACGCTGGCTGGATATTGTTGAAACCTGTCAGCGGAACCATTTTCAAAAAGTAACCCTGAATTTAATCATCGATGTAACCCAACAGTCCCACATTATTGACCTTATCGCCTTGCTTCGATTCGAAGTGGATTCAAGAAAATGAAGCGATCGTTCAAGGAGGAACGAAATGCCAAAAGCCGAAACCCGCGAAATTCAACAATCCGATTCCCAGACAACCGAAACGGTGGAAATGCCCATCAGCTTCATCGATGAACACGGTATTCCACAACAACGTAATGGCAGTGGTCCTGTGGTGGACTTAGAGATCCTGCCCGCTTGGCAGGCATTTAAAGCCGACCCGGAAAACCAGCAACTGCGTAACGTGTTACTGGAAAATTACCTGCCATTGGTAAAAATTCATTCCGAACGTTTATGGAATCGACTGCCCGATGGAGTGGATATCGATGATCTTTACTCTGCCGGATGCTTTGGCATGATCAACGCGATCACCGCCT
The DNA here is from genome assembly GCA_036150515.1 of Planctomycetota bacterium. Classification (GTDB taxonomy): domain Bacteria; phylum Planctomycetota; class Planctomycetia; order Pirellulales; family Pirellulaceae; genus UBA721. The sequence goes on along the minus strand of JAYZPA010000002.1, from coordinate 755 downwards.
TCGATCTGTCACGCGGTATTAAATTCGAAGCCTATTGTGTCACTCGAGTACGGGGATCCATGCTCGATGAATTGCGGCATATGGATTGGCTGCCAAGGATGGTTCGTTCTCAGGCGAGCAAACTGTATGAAGCAACGAACATCCTTGAGGCGAGATTGGGGCGACAACCCACAGAACAGGAATTAGCCGACCAAATGGAAATGCCGCTGAGAGATATGGAAAAACTCATCACCACTTCGTCCAGCTTGAATTTAGTCAGCCTCGACAAAAAGAAATGGAGTACCAGCGACGGAAACAAATCAATGTCTGAAATGGATGTGGTCGCCGATAAACGCTTTGCGTCCCCCCAAACACGAATGGCTCGCAATGACGTCGTACGACTCGTGACGAAGGGCCTGAATCGATCCGAACGCTTGATTATGATCCTGTACTACTTTGAAGAACTGACTATGAAAGAAATCGGCGCAACTCTGGATCTGAGTGAAAGTCGCGTAAGTCAGCTGCACAGTAACATCCTGCATCGGCTTAAAGGTCAATTGGATAGCCGGCGTGGTGAATTTAAAGGCTGATATTGGGTAATTTTCCCCTATTCCGTTAAATAATAGAAAATTCTCTCCAAAAACGGTTGTATTTTTTGACTACCGCTGTTCCACCGGTACAATGAAAGTGCAATTAACTCTCGTCTTTACAAAGTTCTACTTGTTGCCTTAAGGCACTCGATGCACACCGTCAGAGGTGTTCGTTGGGCTGATTCA
>JAYZPA010000001.1:0-9261 GCA_036150515.1 Planctomycetota bacterium | reverse complement strand
CAGGCATGGGCGGAAAAATATCAGGCAGAGAACACGGATATCACGATTGAGGTATCGGGCGGAGGTAGTGGTGTTGGGATTGCAAGTTTGATACAGGGTTTGGCAGATATGGCAAATGCCAGCCGCCAAATGACCCCCAGAGAAACCGCGCGGGCAACCAAGGAATTTGGTCTGGATCCACAGGAATTTATTGTCGGGCAGGATGCTCTGGCGGTATTCATCCACAAGGACAACCCACTGGAGGAAATTTCCATCGAACAACTTGCGGAGTTGTACGGTGATGGGGGTTCGATCCAAAACTGGTCTGATTTGGGAGTCACGTTACCCGGCAACGCTAACGACGAGATCGTACGCGTAAGTCGACAAAACAATTCAGGTACGTATGCCTATTTTCGTGAATTCGTTCTGGATGACAATGACTTTAAGCTGGGTTCCATCGATCTCAGTGGATCCGCCGATGTCATATCCATGGTTGAAAAGACCATATCCGCCATTGGTTACAGCGGCATGGGCTATGCCACGCCCGACGTCAAAATGGTGAAAGTGAAAGTAAAAAGCGACTCGGCGGCAGTCGCACCTACAGCTGAAACTGCCCTTAACGGCAATTACCCCATCACGCGACCACTGCGGATTTACACACCCAAAGCTCCCAGCGGAATCGTTCGCGATTATCTTGACTGGATCATGGGTGAGTCCGGACAGTCGATTGTCAGTGAAATGGGTTATGTCCCCTACAAATAGCCTGCCAACTCAAAGCCCTTCCACTTTGAAATTAAAATTCCTTTAACTTGAGTTCTGCACTTTGGCACAGACACCACATGATTTTTCATTTCGCCGAAAATATCAACAGTTTCAGGATTCCCTGGAGCCACTGATCGTTGGTGTTATTTATCTTTGTGGCTGGAGTGCCATTCTGTTTGTTCTGGCAATCTTCTTTTTTGTATTTAAAGAAAGCCTGCCCGTTTTCACGGGAATTGAAGATTCATTTACATCAGGTGAAATGCAAACCGAGAGGTTAGATTTAGTTGAATTTACAACCAGTCCGAGGTGGATCCCGGAATCCGCCAGGCAGCCGGCCTTTGGTATTTTAGCGTTGGTCGTGGGGACTTTATCAGTCACATTCTTATCGATTCTCATAGCCGTCCCCCTTGGATTAGGAGCAGCCGTCTACGTAGCGGAATTTGCCGGGAACAAAAGTCGGGAAACGCTGAAAATTCTAATCGAGTTATTAGCCGCGATTCCTTCGGTGGTCTGGGGATTTATTGGGATCGTTTTAATGAACCCACTGATTACGGATTTAACCGGCGAGCCGGTTGGTTTAAACATCCTGAATGCGGGCGTCATATTGGCATTGATGAGTGTCCCGATCATCGTGTCGGTATCTGAAGATGCTCTGCGGGCTGTCCCGGATTCGTTTCGGGAAGCAGGACTGGCTATGGGAGCCAATCGCTGGGAAATGATTTACAAAGTGCTATTCCCCGCAGCAAAGAACGGTTTGCTGGCGGCAGTATTGCTGGGAATAGGTCGTGGTATTGGAGAGACAATGGCCGTTCTGATGTGCACCGGGCATTCGGTCAATATGCCTACCAGTCTATTTGATCCGGTCCGCACACTCACCGCGACCATCGCCGCTGAATTAGGTGAAGCCGTACGCGGTGACATGCATTACCACACCCTGTTCTTAATTGGGATCGTACTGTTCGCATTTGCGTTTATCGTCAATCTTGCCGCCGATTTGGTTGTCAAGGGAATTAGGAATCAGGGAAATGACTGAGCCGACTTCGAATAATCCATTTGCCATCACGGTTGGCGAGCTGCGAAGTCGGCGAGTGGAGACCTTTGTGCGCTATTGCACTCTGGGAATGGTCTGGATGCTCATTCTCCCGGTATTGTTTATTCTGGGATTCCTGCTTATCAAAGCCTGGCCTGCCCTTTCACTGGAATTCATCTTTGAAAACCCTCAGAAGAATATGACGGCTGGAGGTATTTGGGGACCGCTCATCGGGACATTCATGTTAGTTCTGGTATCCCTTTGTATTGCGGCACCCATTGGTATTTTAGCCGGAGTTTATTTAAACGAATTTGCACGTGAAAGCTGGTTCACCCGATTGATCAACTTAGCCGTTGTGAATTTAGCCGGGGTTCCCAGCATTGTGCACGGTCTGTTTGGTGTGGGTGCGTTTGTCCATTTTATGGGCTTACAGCGAAGCCTGTTAGCCGCTTCCTGCACCGTAGCCGTGATGACACTGCCCGTCATTATTACCAGTACCAAAGAAGCGTTAGCATCCGTTCCGCATCCGTTCCGAGTGGCATGTTGGAATATGGGTGCGTCCAAATGGCAAACCATTCGGACAATCGTCCTTCCCAATTCGATTAGTGGAATTCTCACCGGAGTGATTCTTCAGGTTGCCCGGGCGGCGGGTGAAACAGCACCTATTCTTTTTACCGGCGCCATGATTTCTTCACGAATTGCCGATTCGGGTTGGGCATCGGTCGTCCCCTATGGGTTAGAGGACCGATTCATGGCCCTGTCTTATCACTTGTTTATCATCTCCACGCAATGGCAAAACGTGCCTGAATCTTTCAAGTTTGGTACGGCGGTAATCATGATCGGTTTAGTTATCGCCGTTAACAGCATTTCCATTGGCTTCCGTATTTACCTGCGTTCCAGGAAGAAATGGTAATCGAATGACCCATCATATTAAGTTCGAAAATGTAACCGTCTCTTATCACAGCGAAGTTGCGCTACAGGATATCTGTCTTGAAATACCTCAAAACAAAATTTTCGGCGTCATCGGTCCAGCCAATGCAGGAAAAACAACTTTTCTGAAAACCATCAATCGCACTCTGGAGTTTGTGTCCGGTTCCAAAACTCAGGGCAATATCCTGTTTCACGGTGAAAATGTCCGTTCCTTCAAGAATGTCTATGAGCTCCGTCGCCGTATCGGAATGGTCTTTCCATTGCCCGTGGGCCTACCGATGTCGGTTTACGAAAACGTTGCCTATGCTCCACGCCGCGCCGGAATCCATGACCGGCAGGAACTCGATCAGCTTGTCGAACGCTGTCTGCGGCAGGCGATGCTGTGGGACGAAGTGAAAGATCGGCTGCAACTATTGGGTACCAAATTATCCGGTGGCCAGCAACAGCGGCTTACCATTGCCCGGGCACTCTCGCACAAACCGGAAATCCTTTGTCTGGATGAATTCTCCATCGCGATTGACCCCGTTACTACCATGAAAATAGAAGACGTTCTGGTGGAATTGAAAAGCAAGATGACCATTATTCTGGTTACGAATCTTGTACAGCAGGCTCGACGACTTGCAGATCATACCGCGTTCTTTAATAAATCCAAATTAATCGAAACCGGACCCACGGAGAAAATCTTTTCCAACCCCGATCATCAACTAACTCTGGAATATGTCACAGGAGACTTTGGCTAATGTCTACACTTGCTCCGGCTCAACCTTCGAATCAGATTCCACTTCAGTCCACATCGTCACAGACTCAGGATAAACTCAGCATTCGCGCGCGGGATTTGAATCTATGGTATGGAGATTTTCATGCCCTTAAAGACGTGAACATCGATATACGCAAAGGCGTCATCACCGGCTTGATCGGCCCTTCCGGTTGTGGAAAAACGACCCTCCTACGATGTTTTAACCGAATCAATGAACGCTATGACAGTGTGAAAACAACCGGGAACATCGAGATCCTTGATAAAAATATCTATGACGATGATGTCACCACCCGACAATTGCGTCGGCGAATTGGGATGGTATTTCAAAGGCCAAACCCCCTGCCAGTCTCTATTTTTGATAACGTTCTGTTCGGTTCCAGGATTCATGGATCCCACCAGCGACTCAAACGCTCTGAACGATCCGATGTCGTCGAACAGGCACTAAAACAGGTGGATCTGTGGACCACGGTGAAAGATAAGCTGAAGTCCCGAGCGACCAGCCTGACACTCGAACAACAACAAAAGCTCTGTATCGCCAGATTGATTCCTCTTAAACCAGATGTCATCCTCATGGATGAACCCTGCAGTGCACTCGATGCCGAGGGCATCGAAAAAGTGGAAAACCTGATCGAGTCTCTCCGCGATGACTACACCGTCGTCGTTGTGACACACAACATGGCGCAAGCTCGTAGAGCAACCGACGAGTGTATTTTTATGCTGCTGGGTGAAATCATAGAACATACTTCGACAGCAGACATGTTTTTAAACCCTCGTGAAGAACAAACCGAAATGTATATTCAAGGGCGGTATGGATAATGATAAAATTTGACCAGGAACTGACCGAACTTCAACATCGACTTGTCGAAATGGGCGAACTAGCTGAGTCCATGATCTCCACCGTCGTTAAAGGACTTGACGATATCTCACTGGATGTCTCACAGGTCATCCTCGAATCGGAAGACCTGCTGGACAATCTGCAAGTAGATATCGATACGGAAGTGGTTCGTATCCTTACCGTCTATTCCCCGGTTGCCACTAATCTACGATATGTACTAACCGTTTCCCATGTCACATCCAGTTTGGAGAGGATTGGGGATCAAGCCGTTAATATTGTGGAATTACTGCAGTTGATGATGGCTCGTTCCACCACGAAACCGGAACCTCGTATTATCCAAATGGGACAAACGGTCCAGGAAATGGTGCACGGGGCTCTTGGTGCCTATATTAATAAAGATGCAAGAGAAGCAGATAAATACCGTAATCGGGATGAATATGTCGACTCACTGAATGATCAGATCATGCGAGAAGTCCTCAGTGAAGAAGTCGCCATGGAAGCGCTCAAAGGAGAACCGAATATTACCGGGCCACTGGCTCAAATCCTGATTGCACGGTCACTCGAACGAGTGGGCGATCAGTGTTGTAATATTTGTGATGAAGTCTTTTCACTCGTCGGTGGCGATCACATCAAACCCTTTGATTAACTCATCTCCATTGAAAACCCATACGGCCGGGACCACATTCCACTCGTCAAAGCGTTGAGAACGCACTCAGGACAAACCAGGACATTCTGGAACCAGATCGGGTCCCTTTTGCAGCATCTCAGTTTTGGGATTACACTGAACCGGTACTGTATCGCTTCATCCAGCTCTTATCCAAAAAATCCTCCGATGGCCAAACAAACCGTTCTCATCATCGAAGACGAACCATCTTTACAGGATATTCTTACGTATAATCTGGAAGCTCAGGACTATCAGGTCGTCGTTTTTGGTAACGGTATCGACGGACTGGAGGCCATCCGCAACCGGATCCCCGATATTGTCCTACTGGATATCATGTTACCGGGCATGGACGGGTTGGAAGTTTGCCGCCATATACGAAGTGACTCGGCCACCAAAAACGTTCCCATTTTGATGATGACAGCTCGAGGAGAAGAAATTGATCAGTTGGTTGGGTTTCAAATGGGAGCAGACGATTACGTTACAAAACCGTTCAGAATCCGTATCCTGATTGAACGAATCAAATCGCTGTTACGACGTGCTGATCCCGCCACCACCGAGGAAACCGACGTCTTGTCCTGCAATGGAATTGTACTGGACCGTATCCAGTTTAAAGTAAGCATCGACGGAAACCGCATCAGCCTGACACCTACGGAATTTGATTTGTTGTGGCATTTGATGCAGCATCCCGGCCGTGTCTTTAAACGTTTTGATTTGATGAATGCCGCCATGGGAGATAATACGATCGTTTTGGAACGTACTATTGATGTTCATATACGTGCATTACGAAAAAAACTAACTGATAAATCTGACTGTATCGAAACCGTACGTGGAATCGGGTACCGATTCAAAAACCAGTAATTCAACCAATCACTTTACTCGTCGTCCATCCCGTAATCATTCCGTTGTTTTAACCCGAAATCAAATCCTATGTGGTCCTCACGTTTATTCTGGAAACCCTTTGGCTATTTTTCACTGCTGATTATCCTCAGCAGTATGCTGGGAGGTGGAATTACCATCCAGTGGCAAAATGAGCAGCTGCAATTTCAGGTTCAACAGCGTTTAGCACACACCATGATTTCCTTAGAGAGTACCTGTCGGCAGGCATTGACCACTGACAACTATGACTCGCTTCAAAAGGACCTGGAAGCCCTGCATGAAAGAACGACCACACGCATTACCCTGATTGATGATCAAGGCGTAGTCCAAGCTGATTCCCATCGAGATGCTGAGGAAATGGAAAACCTGAAGAATCAGCCGGAGTTGGTTTCTGCGTTGCGAACCGGTTCCGGTTCCAGTGTACGATTCAGTAACGCATTAGAAATGGATATGCTGTTTGTCGCCCAAAGGATCGAACATGAAGGACAAACGCTGGGCTGCATTCGGGCCGCACTGGATCAACGCGAAATCAGCAATCCCATTTCCCAAATTCAGTTCCAGATTGCTTCTCTGGTTCTAACCATCATTATCATCGGACTTGTCATTGGTGCTGTGGGCATCTCCCGAATGACACGACCCGTAATCCAGTTGATCGAAGAGGCCCGCGAGTTAACATCCGGCCAAATCAAACAACCACGCAATCTTTCTCATGGTAATGAATTCGATGAACTAGGTCAGACACTGAATAACCTCAGTCGTACCCTAAGCAAACGAATGAAGCAGCTTGAACGAAATCACAATGAATTGTTAATTGTGCTCGAAGGGATGAAAGAAGGTGTGATTGCCGTCGATGGCGATGAACGGATCCGATTTGCAAATGAAGCCGTTTGTCGGATGTTTGAACTGGATCTGGAGCGTGATCAGGGTCGTCCGATCTGGGAAGTCCTGCGAAACCAAATGATTGAGACCACAATCAAAAAGGCACGAAAAAGCGATGAACCCTTTCACGGGAAAATTGAACTGCAATCACCCCATGAACAGCATTTATCGTTAAGTGCATCCGCGATCCCGGGAAAAAACCAATCCGGTGTCATCATTGTTTTCCATGACGTGACCGAAATCTATCGGCTGGAAAACATGCGGCGAAATTTTGTCGCCAATGTTTCACATGAACTCAAAACACCTCTTGCCTCTATCCAGGCGTATGCCGAAACGTTACTGGACGGCGCCATTCATGACTCGGATAATAACACACTGTTCCTCACCCAGATCATGGAACAGTCCGACCGACTGAACCTGCTGATTCAGGATCTGCTGAGCATCGCTCGTTTGGAATCAGGTGACAGTATCATGGATTTTGCGTCCGTCAATGTGACGGAAATTTCTCAACGCTGCCTGGATAATCATCAAACCCGGGCTTCAAAAAAGAACATCACCCTTTCATCCACTCAACCCAACCCGGTATGGGTCTTCGCAGAAGCAGACGGACTGCGGCAAATACTGGACAATCTGGTCGATAATGCGTTGAAGTATACACCCAACGGCGGTCAGGTCACGGTGGACATCCAGGCGGAATCCGCCGCTGTATTGCTCAAAGTCGTGGATACCGGAATCGGAATATCTGAAGAACATAAAGCAAGAATTTTTGAACGGTTCTATCGAGTCGATAAGGCTCGTTCACGTGAGCTTGGAGGTACCGGCCTGGGGCTGGCCATTGTCAAGCATCTGGTGAGCGCTTTCGGCGGAGACGTCCAGGTTTTCAGCGAACCGGATCAGGGAACGACATTTCAAATCGAATTCCCCATTCCCACCGATTCCGCATCCGCCAGCTGACATTACGGCAAACCCGTGCCCGGGTTTGTGACGTTGTCCAACGGTCGTGATTGCGTCATAATGCCGGGTGTGGCTATCGTCTTCCACCCCTGTCTGATCTCTCCTTCAATCGTTCAACCCCGCCCATGTCGACTGCCACTGCTGCCACACCCGGCAAACTCTATGACCGATCCTTCGTCATGGCGTTCTTTTGTAACCTGTTGTTTGTGCCAGCCAATACTCTGCTGGTTCACTACGCCCAATGGGTTGAATACCTGCACCAGGGCGATCAGCAGCAGGCACTGGTCGATTTGGGTTATATCACTTCCAGTGGTGTAATCATCAGTTTTATTGCACGGCCCTGGTTAGGCCAATTGGTCAATCGCTGGGGATCCAAGAACACCTGGTTCTTCGGTTATCTTTTGTTAATTGTGGGGTTTCTCGGCAATCTGCCTCTCACTCATGTCGATGCACTGCTCTACCTTTGTCGGGGAATCATCTGTTTGGGAGTCGCTCTGGTCTTTACCAGTTCCATAACCTACATCACCGTCACGACTCCCGTGGATCGACGTACCGAAGCGATTGGAATTCTGGGAGTCAGTGGTTTTTGCGGATTCTTCCTCGGCCCGCTCCTCGGAGATTTCATCCTGGGTTCCGCTCCGGGCCCTGACGAGTTCCAGATGTTCTTTTGGTGTGGTGCCTTAACCATCATTTCATCGATGATCATCCTGTTATGTCTTCCGGCAACCCCGGGCAACCGGAAAACCGGGGAGATCAGTCTGAGGCAATTTGTGGCAACCGCCCGTCAGTTCTGGCCGGGATCGATCATTTATGTCAACATCGCATTTGGACTCTGCATGACCGTCCCGCTGCATTTGCTCAAAAAATTTGTGATCGATGAGTCGCTCACCGCCCCTGTTTTTGGTGATGTCGGTTTCATTTCCGTTTTCTACGTGATCTACGCAGGCTGGGGAATCACGATCCGCCTGTGGTTCAAAAACACACCGGATCGGATCGGCCGTAGAAAAGTATTATTGGTTGGTCTCATTGCCATGATCCTTGGCTACATCAGTTTCTGCTTTATTCATCCAGGTCAAATCTGGCTGTTGATCATCCCGGCTCTCTTCTGCGGAACAGGGCATGGCTTAAGTTATCATTGCATGACATCGCTGACGCTGGAGTCGTTTCCTGAAGAGCACCGTGGCACCGGGACAGCGCTGGCCATGATGGCTTTCGATCTGGCTGCGGTGGTTGCCATGCCCATCATGGCGTGGCTCATTTTGTTTGCCGGATATAATGCCATGTTCCTGTTCATTGCCCTGACGGTTGCGATCGTCGCCGGGATTTTCTTTTCACAGCATGGCGTGCGGCGGCATACTTCCATCCGTTGAAAATGATAAAACGAGCGACCAAAGGTCATCACCACTTTTTGTCTCGTGGGTACATGCGGGTTCATTCATGGAGATCAACTCCGTTTGGTGTCTGCGCCCTCAACCACAGGTGGTGTACAATAGTCCGCATGGCAAAATTATATTTTTATTATTCGACGATGAATGCCGGCAAATCAACCATGTTGTTACAGGCCAGTTATAACTATCAGGAGCGGGAGATGGAGA